>DASUSF010000445.1:0-5020 GCA_036375275.1 Geminicoccaceae bacterium
TACCATGAGCGCCATCCAGGCGGCCGGGACGTGGACGTACATGATCCGCGCCGAGTGACCCTGCTGGTAGTCCGGCGGCGCCACGACGAGCGCGAGATAGAGCCCGAGGACGGCCAGCACGGCGCCCGCGCCCGCGGCCCACGGCAGCACGGAATCCGCGATCCGCTGGTAGCGCGCGGGGTTGGCAAAGCGGTGCATGAGCGGCCCTCCTCCGGAGTATCTAGGCCGCGCCGGGCGGAGCTTCAAAGGAAACCCGCGCCCTGTCGCCTGGCGCCACTTCACGCCCAGCCCAACCCCTTCGCCATCACGCCGAGCATCGAGCCGAACGGCACGAACAAGAGGCCGAACGGCCAGCGGACCCAGGAACCCCACTACGGAGCGTGAAGCCCCGAGCTCCCCCCGCCATGGCGACGAGGCGACTGGCGGACGCGCCGCATTCTCTTTCTTTACATCAAGACGCGCTCCGCGACTTCAGGTGCTCATCGAAGCCCCACGCCGGATCCTGCTCTCCCGCAACAAACAGCCGGACGCGGCCCGCCGGGGGGACGATCCCAGGTGTGATCCCAGCTGGAGCGAATTCCCACCGATCGATCGCGGAACTAGCCTTTTCGGCACGAACTCCGTACGGACTCGGCCCTACCGGCAGGCGCCGCGCGAGGTCCACGATGACACCCACCGTTCGGCTGGCGGCAGCCGGTTTCGCCGCCACCGCCTTGGCCTTCGGTCCCGCGCGCATGGGCTTCGGGCTTTTCCTGCCGGCCTTCCGGGAGGAATTCGCGCTTTCCACATCGACCGCCGGATTGATCGCGAGCGGGGGGTTCCTGGCGTTCCTACTGGCGCTGCCGGCGAGCGCCTGGCTCGGCTGGCGCCACGGCCAGCGCGTGCCCGTGATCGCGGGCGCATTGGCGGCGACGGCTGGCTTCGTGGCGGTGGCGGCGGCCGGGGCGCCCGGCCCCCTCGCTCTGGGGATCGCCCTCGCCGGGGCGAGCGCCGGCCTCTGCTGGGCGCCGTTCAACGACGCGGCCGAGCGCGTGGTGCCCGACGCGGCGCGCGCCGGCGCGCTCTCGGTGGTCTCGACCGGAACCACCTTCGGCGTCACCGCCGCCGCCGGGCTCGCGCTCGCCGTCACCGAGGGGGCGCTGGACTGGCGCGGAGCCTGGGCCGGCTTCGCGCTCGGCGGCCTCGCCGTCGCGGGGATCGCGCTGGCCGGCCTGCCGTCGGGCCGGGGCCCGACCCCGGCCCGCGACCCGGGCGCACCCGGCCCCAGCCTTGCTCAGCGCGCCGCCGTCCCTCTCTACGGCGCGGCGCTCTGCTTCGGCATGGCGAACGCGGTGTTCCTGTCCTTCGCCGCCGACCGGGTGGTGGCGGCGGGCGGCCTGCCGGGCCTGCCGGACGAGGCCGCCTCGGCGGTGATCTTCCTCGGCTACGGGATCTGCGGCGTGCTCGGCCTCGCCACCGGGCGGATCGAAGCCTGGAGCGGCCTCGCCCCGCTGTTTTGCGCGATCTTCGCCGCGGCGGCGCTGTCGCTCGTGCTGATCGCGATCGCGCCCAACTCGTGGACCGCGGTCCTCGCCGCCTCGGGGCTGCACGGCGTGGCGGTGATGATGGTGAGCGCGGTGTTCTCGTTCTGGAGCCTGCGGCTCTTTCCCGGGCGCGGCACGCTCGGCTTCACGGCGACGTTGCTCAGCGTCGCGGCGGGTAGCGTGCTGGGTCCGGCGCTGGCCGGGCTGCTGGCCGCGGCTCAGGGACCCAAGGTCATGTTCCTCGCCGCCGCCGCCCCGCCGCTCGCCACGGCGCTCTGGTTCGGGGCGAGGCTCCGGCGGCCGCGGCCGCGTCTGCCGCCGGTGGCTGGCTAGCGCTCGCCCTGGCCTTTCCCTCGATCAGGGTAGGAACCCCAAAATCGATTCCGTCAGCTCGGGTCACGCTCCAGGCCGCGATCATCCCGCGAGAGACAGGAAGCGGGGGTCGAGATACCTGCGGCTTGGCTCTCACACCCGGGTCAGCAGGCGACCGGCGTCGCCGATCCGGTAGGGCGCGGCGTCGGAGAGCGGCTCGACGCCGGCGTGGTCGAGGACGGTCTCGAACAGGGCGCGGCTCACCAGGACCTCGTCGATCTCGAGGGTGGAGCGGATGTGGCACCAGCGGAGGCTCTCCAGGTCCAGCGCCCAGGAGGTCGCGGCGAGCGCCCGGAGCACCGTCGCCTCGTCCGGCAGCACGATCGGGATCCGGGCCTTCTCCGGCATGGTCGAGGTCACCGAGTTCATGTACATCGCCTTGAGGTCGCAGCCGTTCGCCGCCTCGAGCGTGGTGTAGTCGGCGGTGCCGAGGCCGATCCCGTTGCCGCCGGTCTCTTCCGTCAGGGCGAGCACGCCGAGCTTGACGATGAACGGCTTGGGGTTGGGCATGCCGCGGATGTCGGTCCGCCCGACCACCGCGAAGTCCATGCCGGCGCCCGAGATCTCCTTGCCGATGCGTTCGACCACCATCGCGTCGATGTCGGTGAAGGGGAGCCGCGCGAGCAGCTCCTTGGCGCGGACCAGGAGGCGCTCGTCCGCCTCGAGGAAGCGCTCCGGCTCGACGCCCTCGATGTGGACCAGCTCGTGGCGGCTGTTCTCGACCACCGCGATGCCGAAGGCGATCGGGCTCTTTTCGATCCCGATCCGGCCGAGCGCCGGCAGCACCTCGATGTAGCCGCGCGGGCCCAGCCGGTGGACGTTCCGCGCGCCCGCCTGCTTGCCGAGCCCGACCGCCATCATCTTGGTGAGGCCGCTCTCGACCGGGCGATCGAAGCTGGTGTGCGACTTGACCCGGGCGATGGCGACCACCGCGTCGGCCCTGGCGGCGTTGGCGTCGAAGCGGCAGGAAATGCCGTCGGCGGTGCGGCCGAGCTCGACCGTCTCCATGGTCGCCCGGACCGGTGCCCCGACCGTCTCCTCGGTCACCCCGAGCTTCTTCAGGACCCCGGCCTGGCCCTCGGCGGTGCCGCCGCCGTGGCTGCCCATCGCCGGGACCACGAACGGATCCAGCTTCATCTCCTTGAGGCAGGCGATCACGGTCCGGGCGAGCACAGGGATCCTGGCGACGCCGCGGCTGCCGACGCCCACGGCGACGCTCGCCCCCTCCGGCAGGTCCCTGAGCCGCCGGCTCTTCGCCATCTCGGCGCGGACGGCCGCCTCGACGTCCGGCACCGCCGCCGCGTCCTTGTGCCTGAGGCGCACCCGCATGACCTCGGGCAGCGGCACGTCGTCGAGATGCGGCAGATGGACGGCCGGAAAGACGGGGCTCTGCATGCTCGAAACCTCCCTCGAGATTTCCGGCATCCTGTCACAAAGCGAGCAGGATCGCACCGGTCAGGACCAGCGCTCCGGTCCAGAGCAGGTCGAGGTTGATCCAGCCGCGGCGGAGGAAGGCGACGTCGAGCCACTCGTAGACGACCACCGCGATGGCGCCCGTGACCCCGAGCATGGCCGCGGTGTGGACGCCGGTCGCGGCGAGGACGACCGGGACGACGCCGCTCGCGACCAGCTCCCGGCCCGGCGTCGCGGCGAGGCAGAGCGGGATCAGCGCCGGCACCAGCATCAGACCCGCGCCGTGCGCGCTCGCCATCAGGAACGACCAGAAGGTGAGCCCGGCGAACCCCGCCTGCATGCCGACCGTGACCCGGTGGCGCGATCCGTAGCGCCAGTGCCAGGCGGCCCAGCCGATGAGCAGCAGGCCGGCGAGCCTCCGGATCAGGTCCATGTCGAGCACGAGGCCGAGCAGCACGACGCTGCCGGCGACCAGCAGGATCGAGAGCGCATGGCCTAGCGCGAGCGGGATCAGGGACAGCAGCACCACCCGGCGGCTTCGCCGGTGCATCCCGAGCGCGACCGCGAACAGCCAGCCCATGGCGGGATTGAGCCCGTGGAACGCGCCGAGCCCGGCGAGGGCCAGCCAGGGCCAGATGGCATCGGCCATCGCGTGGCGTCACCCCTCACCCTCACCCTCTCTCCCGCGAAGAGAGGGATGCTTCACGCGCCGGTCCTCTCGTTCGACGCGAGGCGCAGCCACGACCGGAGACTCCTGAATTCGAGCGACCTCCCGAAGCTCCCATCCGGGCCAGAGGGAGGCGATCGCCCGCCAAACCTTTGGCCGCTTCGACGGGCTCTGCGATCGGAAGAAGGGCGTCTGCCCTCTCCCTCGAGGGAGAGGGCAGGGTGAGGGTGAGGCGCGAGGCCAGGCGCCGGCGGCCAGGCGCCGGAGCTCAAGGATAGCAGTAGCTGTCCGAGCTGGCGTCGCCGCCCTGGAGTCGGACCTGGTGGGGCAGGAAGCCGTCCGGCCACTCGATGAAGAAGTTCTCGTCCATCTTCATGCCGCCGTTCGGGTCGAGGTCGGCCTTGACCATCCAGCCGTCGAGGCCCTCGTGGTAGAACTGCGGGTCGATGGCGCCATAGAGCGAGTTCGTGAAGTAGGCGCGGCGCCCGTCGCGGCTGATCTCGACCATCTGCGGCCCGCCGGTGAGCGCGCCGTTCTTCGCCTTCGGGTGTGTCGCCTTGGAGACGATCCCGCCGATCCGGATCCGCCCGGTCTCCCTGGCATTGAAGGGATCCGACACGTCGTACTGGATGAAGTCGCCGGTGCCCCAGCAGGAGATGTAGAGAAACCTGTCGTCGACCGAGAGGTCGATGTCGGTGACCAGCGGCGCCACGGCTCCGAAGCCCTGCAGCACCGGCGGCAGCTTGTCCGCGTCCGCCGGCTCGGCCGGGATCTCGATGATCTTCTTCACCGCCCAGCGGTCGCCCTCGCGGTACCAGGTCCAGATCGAGGACGACAGGTTCTCGAGCGAGAGCACGCAGTTGACGAAGCCGTAGGCCTTGGTCGGGTCGTGCGCCGGGCGCAGCTCGAACACCAGCTGGCTCTTGTCGCCGAAGTCGATCTCCTGGAGGTGCTTCCGCTTGTGCAGGTCCCAGAAGTGCAGCCGGCGGCCGTACTTGGCGCCGAGGATCAGCTCGGGGACCAGTCCGTCCTCGACCATGTCGGG
>DASUSF010000446.1:0-5261 GCA_036375275.1 Geminicoccaceae bacterium
GGGCGAGTGCATCCTCGAGCCCGCGGACGCCCAGGGCAAGGTGATGCGCGCCGCCGGTCCGGCGTTCGAGCAGATGCTCGCCGAAGCCGGCGCCTCGATCAACGGCATGCCGAGCTCCGAGATCTACACCGGGCTCCAGACCGGCGTGCTCGACGGCGCGAACACCAGCAGCGGATCGTTCGTCAGCTATCGTCTGTACGAGCAGGTCGCGTGCCTGACGCCACCCGGCGAGTACGCGCTCTGGTTCATGTACGAGCCGATCCTGATGTCCAAGGAGAGCTTCGAGAAGCTCACCCCCGAGCAGCAGCAGGCGCTCATGGACGCCGGGCAGGCGGCCGAGGACTACTTCTTCGAGGAGGCGAAGAAGCTCGACCAGACCCTGGTCGAGACCTTCGAGAAGGCCGGCGTAAAGATCGACCAGATGAGCGAGGAGCAGTTCAACGCCTGGCTCGAGATCGCGAAGCAGTCCTCCTACGAGGAGTTCGCGAACAACGTCGAGGGCGGCGAGGCGCTGATCGAGAAGGCGCTCTCGGTCGAGTAGCCGAGCCCCGGCCGCGGGGAGCGGAGCGGTGCAGGAGCCCCAGCCGGGCCCGCCGGGCGCGGCCCGGCCAGGCGGCGGCCCCCTCGACCTGTTCATCCTGGGGGTCCGGCGGGTCTCGGAGGCGTGCGGCGTGATCGCCGTGCTCCTCCTGGTCGCTTCCGTCCTGGTGGTCTGCCAGCTCGTGTTCGTCCGCTACGTCCTCGGCGCGTCGGCGATCTGGCAGCACGAGTTCGTCACCTACGGCCTGATCGCGGCGACCTTCATCGGCAGCCCCTTCGTGCTGCTGACCCGCGGCCACGTGAACGTCGACCTGCTGCCGCATTATCTCCCCGGGCCGGCCCGCTTCGGGCTCGCGTTCCTCGCCGGGCTGCTCGGCCTCACGTTCTGCGCGCTCCTCACCTGGCAGGGCTTCCTCTTCTTCCACGAGGCCTGGGCGACCGGCGAGACCGGCGCCACGGTCTGGGCGCCGCCGCTCTGGATCCCGCGCCTCGCCATGCCGCTCGGCATGGGGCTGATGTGCCTCCAGTACGTCGCCGACATGGTGGCGCTCGCGACCGGGCGGAGCGCTCCGTTCGGGCCGGCGGAGGGGCCGACTTGAGCGAGCTCGAGCTAGGCGGGCTGATCGCCGTCGTCACCACCCTGCTCCTGCTCACGGGCGTGCCGGTCGCGTTCGCCCTCGGCCTGGTCGCGGTCGGCTTCCTCGTCGCCTTCGACGGCTGGGGCACGCTCAACTTCACCGCCGACGTCTTCTTCGACGCCCTCAACTCGTTCACCCTGCTCTCGATCCCGATGTTCATCCTGATGGGTGGCGTGGTCGCGAGCTCGCGTGCCGGCGCCGACCTGTACGAGGCGCTCGAACGCTGGCTGTACCGGGTGCCGGGCGGCCTTCTGATCTCCAACATCGGCGCCTGCGGGATCTTCGCAGCGCTCTCCGGATCGTCGCCCGCCACCTGCGCCGCGATCGGCAAGCTCGGCGTCCCCGAGATGCGCAGGCGCGGCTATCCCGCCTCGGTGGCCACCGGGTCGATCGCCGCCGGCGGCACCCTCGGCATCCTGATCCCGCCGAGCGTCACCATGATCGTCTACGGCATCGCGACCGAGACCTCGATCGGCCGGCTGTTCATCGCCGGCCTGATCCCGGGCCTGATGCTGATGGGCCTGTTCATCGTCTGGGGCATGTTCGCGGCGCGCCGCCACGGCTACCAGTTCGTCGACAAGGACGTCAGCTACTCGCTCCGCCAGAAGCTCGAGGTGCTGCCCAAGGTCGGGCCGTTCTTCCTGATCATCGCCGGCATCCTCTACGTCCTCTACGGCGGCGTCGCGACTCCGAGCGAGGCCGCCGGCGTCGGGGCGCTGTTCTGCATGATCCTGGTCGCGGTCATCTACCGTGTCTGGCAGCCCCGGCAGATGTTCGCGGTGTTCCGCGACGCCATGCGCGAAGCGGTCATGATCCTGATGATCATCGCCGCCGCCGAGCTCTTCAGCTACATGATGAGCACGCTGTTCATCACCCAGACCCTGGCCATGAGCATCGCCGAGATGGAGGCGAACCGCTGGTTCATCATGGGCCTGATCAACCTGTTCCTGCTGGTCGCCGGGTTCTTCCTGCCGCCGGTGGCGATCATCCTGATGACCGCGCCGACGCTGCTGCCGATCATCGAATCGCTCGACTTCGACGCGATCTGGTTCGCCGTCGTCCTGACCATCAACATGGAGATCGGGCTGATCACGCCGCCGGTCGGGCTGAACCTCTACGTGATCAACGGCATCGCGCCCGACGTCAGGCTGCCGACCATCCTCTGGGGCGCTCTACCGTTCGTGATCTGCATGGTGCTCGCGATCGTGCTGTTGTGCCTGTTCCCCGGCCTCGCCCTCTGGCTGCCGGAGGTGCTCATGGGACCCGCGATCTGAACCGCAACGTCCTCTTCCAGCAGTTCTTCAACTCGGTCGCCGAGCGCGGGCGGGAGGTGCTCCGGCGCTCGCGCGGCAGCGACGAGGACGACTTCGTCCAGCTCAGCCGCTCGCTGCTCGCCCAGCGGGGAGAGGCGACCGCCGCCGCGCTCGCCCAGACGCTGGTCGAGACCACCAGGGCGCTCGACGATGATGCCCGGCTGCGCTTCTTCCGCTTCCTCGCGCGGGAGCTCTCGCCCGATGGCGAGGCGGTGCTCGAGGCGGCCGAGGCCTATGCCGCCGACCCCGGTCCGGCCCATCTCGCGGCCCTGGAGCGGGCGGTCGAGCCAGCGCGCCAGGAATTGTTCCGGCGGATGAACTTCGCGCCCGGCGGCACCGCCGCCCTGGTCCGGCTGCGCGCCGACCTCAAGGACCGCATGGCCGAGCACCCCGAGCTGGCGGCGGTCGACAACGACCTCCTGCACCTCTTCATCTCGTGGTTCAACCGCGGCTTCCTGACCCTCGTCCGGATCGACTGGTCGAGCCCGGCCGCGCTGCTCGAGAAGCTGATCGCCTACGAGGCGGTCCACGAGATCCGGGGCTTTCAGGACCTCCGTCGCCGGCTGAGCGCGGACCGGCGCTGCTTCGCCTTCTTCCATCCGGCCCTGCCGGAGGAGCCGCTGGTGTTCGTCGAGGTCGCGCTGACCGAGGGCATGGTCGAGGGGATCGCGCCGCTGATCGACCCGGATCGGCCGGAGCTCGATCCGCGGAGCGCGGACAGCGCCATCTTCTATTCGATCAGCAACTGTCAGAAGGGCCTGAGCGGCGTCTCCTTCGGCAGCTTCCTGATCAAGCAGGTGGCGGTCGAGCTGCAGAACGAGCTTCCGGACCTCAAGATCTTCGCGACCCTCTCGCCGGTGCCGGGCTTCGTGAGCTGGCTCCGGGCGCTCGGATCAGAACAGGCCGGGGAGGACGACCAGCGCGTGCGCGAGATCCTCGAGATCCTCGAGGTTCTCGACCAACCCGGCTGGATCGACGACGCGGCGGCGAGCGAGACGATCCGGCCGGCGCTGATCGACCTCTGCGCCCACTACCTGATCCACGCCCGGCGCGCGGACGGCTTCCCGCTCGACCGGGTCGCGCGCTTCCATCTCGGCAACGGCGCCGGGCTCGAGCGGATCAACTGGCTCGCCGACCGCTCGCCGCGCGGGCTCGAGCGCTCCGCCGGCATGATGGTGAACTATCGCTACCGGCTGGACCGGCTCGAGCAGAACCACGAGGCCTACGTCAACCAGAAGCGGGTGGTGGCGGCGCGGCCGGTCGAGCAGGCGGCGCGGAAGGCACGGCTCAGGGCGACGCGGACGGAAGCGGCGTGATTTGCCGCGGGGCGGCGCTCGGAACGCGGCTTCACATCCGGTCGTTGCCTTGCCATGCTGCTCGAAAGCAACCCGGGAGGATGCGATGATCAGAGCGGGATTGATGGCCGCGGCCGGAGTGCTGCTCCTCGGCGCGGGCGCAGCCCAGGCCGAAGGCGATGCGGAGGCCGGCGAGAAGGTCTTCAACAAGTGCAAGGCCTGCCACAACGCCGAGGAAGCCAAGAACAAGATCGGTCCGCACCTGGTCGGCGTCGTGGGCCGCGAGGCCGGCTCGGTGGAGGACTACCGCTATTCGAGCGCGATGGAGGAGTCCGGCATCACCTGGGACGAGGAAACGCTGAGCGCCTACCTCGCCGATCCGCGCGGCTACGTGAAGGGCACCAAGATGGCCTTCGCGGGGCTCAAGAAAGAGGAGGAGGTGGCCGACGTGATCGCCTATCTGCAGTCGGTCGGCGGCTCCTGATCCCCGACGTCGCGCAAAGCAGGCCGATCTTCCAGCTGAAGCCGGTCCGGCCGCCGCGGGCGGCCGGACCGGATCCTGCCAGCACCGTCAGGCGGCTCTGAACTGTTCGTAGGTCTGAGCCATGCCGTTGTTGTCCCACGCGAAGTGGGCGAGCGAGCTGTGCCGGTGGCTGAGGTCGAACTTGATCTCGCCGGTGCTCTTGGTGGTGCCGGCGCCGACCTCGGCCTCGTAGAAGGTGAAGCCGTGCGGCAGCACGGTCAGGATGTGGTGCTCCTCGTCGGTCACCGGGTTGCGGATCGGCTCGGTCGACGCCCGGGCCTGACCGGGGACGACGACGCGGGCGCGTCGGGCCGCCATGTCCCACTCGAACTCCATGTCCAGGAACAGCGGCTCGTGCAGGTGCTCGACGATCACGCTGAAGATCTGGAACATCGTGCCGACCGGCTGGTCCTCGCCGGAGAGGATGTAGAACAGGGCGTCGCGCTGCGCCTCGGTCGATCTCGCCTCGAGGATCGGCTGCATGTGACCCGCGCCGTGGTGGATCGCCCGCGGGAAGTAGAACGTCGCCGCGACCAGCTGGCCGGCGAGGTCGACGTCGCCGCAATGTCCGCGATCGATCTTGAAGGCGACGAGACCGGTGCAATGGCCATAGGTCGGCGGCGCCATCGCTTCGCACGGGCAGCCGAAGTCACAGCTGCAGTACTCGAGCCACTTGCCTTCCAGGCGCCAGGGTCGGCCTGCCATGCGGGTCCTCCCTCTGAAATTGCATCCGCGCAGGCTGAGGATACGCCTCGCGGGTGACGGCGCAACCGGGCCGATGCGGCCACGCCACCGGACGCTCAGCCGACCGCGAGGTCGTCCGAGAACCGCGGATCCTCGCCGGGCGCCGGCGTGTAGGGGTAGTTGCCCATCCTCATCACGGCATCCCTGCCGCCGAACTGCTCGATCCGCGCCGCCTGATCGCGAAAGGCGCGCGCCGTGACCTCGCTCG
>DASUSF010000447.1:0-2104 GCA_036375275.1 Geminicoccaceae bacterium
GCCCGGTGTCGAGGATCGCGTTGCGGACGATCGACTTCTCGAGGCGCTTGAACGCGGCGCCGACCTCGATCTCGAGCGCGCCGTCCTCGCCGCCGAGCTCCGCCTTGGCCCGGCTCCGCACCTGGTCGACCCGCTCGACCCGGGTCTGCTTGACCGGCTCGGCGTAGGCGTCACGCAGCGCCTGCTCGAACGACCCGCGAAGCTGCTCGTCGAGGGCGCGCTGGTCCACGATCTCGAGGTCCCACGGCTCCTTGGCGCAGGCCTGGGCGAGGTCGATGATCATGTCGATCACCGGCTGGAACTGCTGCTGCCCGAACAGCACCGCGCCGAGCATGGTCTCCTCGGACAGCTCCCTGGCCTCGGACTCGACCATCATGACCGCATCGCGGGTTCCGGCCACCACCAGGTCGAGCTCGCTGCCCGCGAGCTCCTGGAAGGTCGGGTTGAGCAGGAACTCGCCGTCCTTGTAGCCGACCCGCGCGGCGCCGATCGGTCCAAGGAAGGGGATGCCGGAAATGGTCAGCGCCGCGCTCGCCCCGACCATGGCGACGATGTCCGGATCGTTCTCCTGGTCGTGCGCGAGCACGGTGCAGATGACCTGCGTCTCGTTCTTGAAGCCGCTCGGGAACAGCGGCCGGATCGGCCGGTCGATCAGGCGCGAGGTCAGGGTCTCCTTCTCGGCCGGCCGCCCCTCGCGCTTGAAGAACCCGCCCGGGATCTTGCCGGCGGCGAACGCCTTTTCCTGGTAGTTGACGGTCAGCGGGAAGAAGTCCTGGGCTGGCCGCAGCGTGCGATTGGCGACCGCGGTGCACAGGACGACAGTCTCGCCGTAGGTCGCGAGCACCGCGCCGTCCGCCTGCCGCGCGATCCGCCCGCTCTCGAGGACCAGCGTCCGGCCGCCCCAGGAGATTTGCTTTCGTGTGATGTGAAACATCGTCGACTGCCTTTCATGGCCTAGACGGGAGCGGCACCGATGCCGCCCGCCTGCCCGGATTGACGCCGGGCCCGTATGAAGGACGGCGACCGCCGAGGCGGGCCGCCCGTGAGGGGATGGGAGGGCCGGGGGCGCTAGACTAGCGCCGCAGCCCGAGCCGCTCGATCAAGACGCGATAGCGGTTCTCGTCGGTCCGCCGGACGTAGTCCAGCAGACGCCGCCGCTGGCCCACGAGCATCAGGAGACCGCGCCTGGAGGCGAAGTCCTTCTTGTGCTCTTTGAGGTGCTCGGTGAGGTTGATGATGCGCTCGGTCAGCAGGGCGACCTGGACCTCCGGCGAGCCGGTGTCGCTGTCCTGGGTCGCGTATTCCTTGATGAGCTCCTGCTTGCGCTCCTGGGTGATCGACATCGTCGCCTGATCCAGCTTTCCGTTCTCAGGGGTTGAAGACACGCACCGGGCTGAGCTCGGCGCCGTGCAGTCGGGCCAGCGCCACGACCCGACCGGCCGCCATGGCGCGGACGGTCGCGTCCTCGACCGGCTCGCCGACCACGAGCTGCGGCGCGACCCGGATGGTCTGGCCGGCACGCAGGCGCTCCGCCTGCGGCTCGGTCAGCACCAGCGAGGGCACCGCCTCGAGCGCGACCGCGACCGAGAGCAGGGCCTGTGGCAGGGAATCGTCCGCGACCAGTCGCTCGAGCGTGTCGAGCGAGATCGCGCTGGCGTCGTCGAAGCCGCCGACCCGGGTCCGGCGCAGCGCCGCGACGTGGGCGTGGCAGCCGAGCCGCGCGCCGAGATCGCGGACCACCGCACGGACGTAGGCTCCGCGACCGGAGACCATCAGGAAGGTCGCCTCGTCCGGACTGGTGCGCTCGACCAGCTCGAGGCGGTGGATCTCGACCGGTCGCGGCTCGAGCACCACCTCCTCGCCCCGGCGCGCGAGGTCGTATGCCCGCTCGCCCGCGATCTTGACCGCGGCGTAGCGTGGCGGCACCTGCTCGATGGTGCCGACGAACGCCGGCAGGGCGGCGAGGATCGCCGCATCCTCCGGGCGCTCGGGGCTGGTCGCGGTGACCGCGCCGTCGACGTCGTCGGTGTCGCGCGCCTCGCCGAACCGGGCGGTGAAGCGGTAGTCCTTCACGCCGTCCATGACGTAGGCGACGGTCTTGGTC
>DASUSF010000448.1:0-3575 GCA_036375275.1 Geminicoccaceae bacterium
GTCCCGGCCGCAGCCGCGGCGGTGGCCCCCGCGACCGCCACGGCGGCGATCAGGGTTGGCACTGTGATCCCCATTGGATGAACCTCCCGTAGACCAAGAGCCGCTCACCTCGGGGCGCCAGGGCGCCCGAAGGCGGCTCGAAACAGCATCCTATGCGCGCGTCAGACCGCGCACAATCAGGGCTTGCAGTGCGCCCGGAGCTTGCGGGCGCACCGCCGAGCGCCCGGACTGCCCCGCCGCGTCCCCCTCTTGACGCGCCGCGGCGGAGGGTGCCGATAGGTCCGGGGCCGGATCGGGAGGCGACGATGGCGGACGAGGTCGACTACGTCGTGGTGGGCGCAGGCTCCGCCGGCTGCGCGCTGGCCTATCGCCTCGCCGAGGACGGCCGCCACAGCGTCCGGCTGCTCGAGGCGGGCGGTCCGGACCGGAACGTCTGGATCCACATCCCGGTCGGCTACTACCGGACCATCTTCGATCAGCGCCTCGGCTGGGGCTACGAGACCGAGCCGGAGCCGAACCTCGGCGGCCGCCGGGTGCCGTGGCCGCGGGGCAAGGTGCTGGGCGGCTCGAGCTCGATCAACGGCCTGGTCTACATCCGCGGGCAGCGGCAGGACTTCGACCACTGGCGCCAGCTCGGCAACCCCGGCTGGAGCTACGCCGACGTGCTGCCCTACTTCAAGCGGGCGGAGGACCAGGCGCGCGGCCCCGACGACTTCCACGGCAGCGGCGGACCGCTCGGCGTGTCCGATCTCGGCGCGACCCACCCGCTGATCGAGGCCTACATCGAGGCCTGCGGCGAGATCGGCATCCCGCGCAACCCCGACTTCAACGGCGCGAGCCAGGAGGGCGTCGGCTACTTCCAGCTGACCAACCGGAAGGGGCTCCGCTGCTCGGCCGCGAAGGCCTATCTCCGGCCGGCCCGGCGCTTCCCCAACCTCGACGTCGCGACCCACGCGCCGAGCGAGCGGATCCTCTTCGAGGGCCGGCGCGCGGTCGGGGTCCGCTACCGTCAGGACGGCGAAGCGCGCGAGGTCCGGGTGCGGCGGGAGGTAGTGCTGTCCGCCGGCGCGATCAACTCGCCCCAGATCCTCCAGCTCTCGGGCATCGGTCCGGGCGAGCACCTGCAGGGGCTCGGGATCGAGGTCCGGCACGACCTGCCGGGGGTCGGGCGGAACCTGCAGGATCATTTCCAGGCCCGCTCGGTCTACCGCTGCACCAGGCCGGTCACCCTGAACGACCGGGTCAGGAGCCCCGTCCAGCGCGTGCTGATGGGGCTCGAATGGGCCCTGTTCCGGCGCGGACCGCTCACCGTCGGCGCCGGCCAGGGGTGCATCTTCGCGCGCACCCGGCCGGAGCTCGCGACCCCGGACGTCCAGTTCCACCTGATCCTGTTCTCCGCCGACCGGCCGGGGACGCCGCTGCACGACTTCTCCGGGTTCACGGCGAGCGTCTGCCAGCTCCGCCCGGAGAGCCGGGGCGAGATCATGATCCGCTCGGCCGACCCGGCGGACAAGCCGCGGATCGTCGCCAACTACCTCGCGAGCGAGACCGACCGCCGCTGCATCATCGACGGGCTCTGGCTGGCCCGCCGCCTCGCCGGCACGACCGCGATGCGGCCCTGGATCGAGGCGGAGATCGAGCCGGGGCCGGACGCCGTGGACGACGAGGCGATGCTCGCCCACGCCCGCGCGCGCGGCGGCACCATCTTCCACCCGACCAGCACCTGCAGCATGGGCCCGGCGGGCGATCCGAAGGCGGTGGTGGATGCGGAGCTCCGGGTCCAGGGGATCGAGGGCCTCCGGGTCGCGGACGCCTCGATCATGCCGACGGTGGTGTCCGGCAACACCAACGCCGCCTGCATCATGATCGGCGAGAAGTGCGCCGACATGATCCTGGGTCGGGCGGCGCTCCGCGCGGAGCTGCCGCTCGCCGACGCCGCCGATTGAAGGTCGGTCCTTGCGGCCGCCCGCCCGAGTTCCCAGGATGGCTCGGGCCAAGGAAGGAGCGGGACGATGAGCGAGCTCGCGAGCAAGACCTGCACCCCCTGCCGCGGCGGGGAGCCTCCGCTCGACGCCGACGAAGCGGCGGGCTTCATGCGCCGGGTGCCGGACTGGAGCCTGATCGAGGGCGGCACCCGGATCGAGCGCACCTTCAAGTTCAGGAACTTCGCGGCCGCGCTCGCCTTCGTCGACCGGGTCGGGAGCCTCGCCGAGGCGGAGGGCCACCACCCCGACATCGCCTTCGGCTGGGGCTACGCCCGGATCACGCTCTACACCCACAAGATCGGCGGGCTGCACGAGAACGACTTCATCATGGCCGCCAAGATCGACCGGATCGAAGCCGGATGAGCCGGCTGGCGCCGGTCCTGCGGCGCCGATGAGCCGGCTCCGCACGATCGGCGTGGTGGGTGCCGGGGCCTGGGGCACCGCGCTCGCCCAGACCGCCGCCCGCGCCGGCTCCGACGTCCGGCTGTACGCCCGCGATCCCGCCGTGGCCGAGGCGATCCGGCGCGACCAGCATCACCCGCGCCGGCTCGAGGACGTGCGGCTGCTGCCGAGGATCGTCGCGACCGCCCGCCTCGACGATCTCGCGGAGACGGACGCGATCCTGGTCGCGGTGCCGGCCCAGACCATCGGGTCCGTCGCCGGCGACCTGCCCGGCGCGGCGCCGGTGGTGATCTGCGCCAAGGGCTTCGAGACCACGAGCGGCCGGCGGCTCAGCGAGGTCGTCGCCGCGGCTGGTGCCGGCGAGCGGCCCGTGGCAGCGCTCTCCGGCCCCAACTTCGCGCGCGAGGTGGCGCTCGGCCTGCCCGCCGCGACCACGCTCGCGGTCGAGGACGAGCGGCTCGGCCGGAGGCTGGCTGCGAGCCTCAGCTCGGCCCACTTCCGGGTCTACTGGACCGACGATCTGGTCGGGGTCGAGGTCGGCGGCGCGGTCAAGAACGTGCTCGCCCTCGCCGCCGGCGTGGTGATGGGGCTCGGCCTCGGGGAGAACGCACGGGCGGGGCTGATCACGCGCGGCCTCGCCGAGCTGACCCGGCTCGGCACGGCCCTCGGTGCCCGGCCCGAGACCCTCGCCGGCCTCGCGGGGCTCGGCGATCTGATCCTGACCGCGATGAGCCTGACCTCGCGCAACACCTCGGTCGGCTACACCCTCGGGCGCGGCGCCCCGCCCGAGGACCTCCGGACGGACGGCCTGCCGCTCGCCGAAGGGGTCGCGACCGCGCCGGCGGTGGTCCGCCTCGGCGAGCGCCTCGGCATCGATCTGCCGATCGCGCGCACCGTCGACGATCTGCTCGAGAGCCGCTGCCGTCTCGACGAGGTGGTCGAACGCCTGATGCTCCGCCCGCTCCGGCCCGAGATCCCGGCGCTCGACTGACGCCTAGAGCAATTTCCGATGAGACAGAACCGCATCGGCAGCGGCGCCCTTCCACTCATCGGAAGAAAATGGCTCTGTTCCGATGGATCAGAGCGGATTCACCCGATCGGAACCGCGGGCAAGGCGGTTCCGTCATATCGGGATCCGCTCTAGGGCGTGTTAACGCTATCCAGCGAAGGTTGGTTGGTGTAGGCTCC
>DASUSF010000449.1:0-2896 GCA_036375275.1 Geminicoccaceae bacterium
GCATCCCGTGGCATCTCGGGTTGACGTCCGGGTCGGGTTCGACACGTTTGGGGGAGTGCGGTCAAGGGGCAATCGGAGGCGAGCCTCGGATGCCGGCGGACGACGGGCCGGACCAGCGGCGCCACGCGCTTCGCGACCTCGCCCGGCGCTCGGACCGGCGTGGCCTCGGGCATCTCGCGCTGCACGCCGGCGCGCTGGCCGTGACCGCCGTCCTGGTCCTCCTGAGCCGGAACGGGCCGCTGCTCTGGCCGGCCATGGTGGTGCACGGCATCGTCCTGGTCTTCCTGTTCGCGCCGCTGCACGAGAGCGTGCACCGGACCGCGTTCCGGACCCGCCGCCTCAACGATCTGGTGGCCTTCGGCTGCGGCCTCGTCCTTCTCCTGCCGCCGACCTGGTTCCGGGCGTTCCACTTCGCCCACCACCGCCACACCCAGGATCCGGAGCGCGACCCCGAGCTCGCGGTGCCGAAGCCCAGGAGCCTGCCTGCATGGCTGTGCCACGTCTCGGGGCTGCCGACCTGGTGGCGCCAGGGGCGGAACCTGCTGCGCCAGGCGCTCGGCCGGGTCGACGAGCCGTTCGTCGCCGCCCGGGAACGCGCCGGGGTGGTGCGCGAGGCGAGGCTCCACCTCGGGGCCTACGCCGGCATCGCCGTCGCGGCCGTCGCCGTCGGCAGCGCGTTGCCGATGATCCTCTGGGTCGGGCCGGCCCTGCTCGGCCAGCCGTTCCTCCGCCTCTACCTGCTGGCCGAGCACACGGGATGTCCGCTGGTCGGCGACATGCTGCGCAACACCCGGACCACGCTCACCACCCGCCTGGTCCGGGCGCTCGCCTGGAACATGCCCTACCATGCCGAGCACCACGCCTACCCGGCGCTGCCGTTCCACGCGCTGCCCCGGGCGCACGCGCTGCTGCGCCCGGGGATCGCCTGTCTCGGCGAGGGCTACGTGCCGGTGAACGTCGAGATCGTCCGGCGCCTCGGCGAGCCGGGACGGCGAGCGTCCGGCTCGATGCGTTGACCCTCAGCGGCGGCTGTCGCCGAAAATGTCGCCGAAGCCGCCGAGGACCGAGCCTTCGCCCTGCGAGCCGCCCCGCTGCGGCGCCGCCGCCAGCATCCGTCCGGCGAGCCGCGAGAAGGGCAGGCTCTGCAGCCAGACCGTGCCGGGTCCCTGCAGCTTGGCGAAGAACAGCCCCTCGCCGCCGAACAGCATGGTCTTGATCCCGCCCGCCTGCATGATGTCGTAGGAGACGGTGTCGCTCAGCGCGGCGAGGCAGCCGGTGTCCACGTGGAGCTGCTCGCCGGCCTTGAGCTCCCGCTTCATCAGCGTGCCGCCCATGTGCACGAACACCCAGCCGTCGCCCTCGAGCTTCTGCATGATGAAGCCCTCGCCGCCGAACAGGCCGGTCAGGATCTTGCGCTGGAAGTGGATCCCGATCTGGACCCCCTTGGCGGCGGCGAGGAAGCTGTCCTTCTGGCAGATCAGCCGGCCGCCGACCTCGGACAGGTGGATCGCCAGGATGTGGCCGGGGAAGGGCGCCGCGAACGCGACCTTCGCCTTGCCGTGGCCGCTGTGGGTGAAGACCGTGGTGAACAGGCTCTCGCCGGTCAGCACCCGCTTGCCGGCGCCGATCAGCTTGTCGAGGAAGCCGGCGCCCTCCTGCCCCGAGCCGTCGCCGAAGATCGTGGTCATCTCGACCGAGGCGTCCTTGTACATCATGGCGCCCGCCTCGGCGATCGCGCTCTCGCCCGGATCGAGCTCGACCTCGACGTACTGCATCTCGGTGCCGAAGACCGTGTACTCGATCTCGTCCGCGGCCGCCCGCGCGCGCGCCGCGACCGGCGGCGGCCGCAGCATGGACGGGCTCGCGCTGAGCTCGTTCAGCTCCTCGACCTCGTGCGCGACACGCCAGTCGGCGAAGCCCGGCCGCCAGGCGTGGGCCGAGGGATGGGCGCGGGCGAACTGCATCGCCGCCGCCTGGTCGAGCGGGCCGGTCTGGTTGCCGTCCTGGGCGAAGTACCACTGGCTCATTCGGGGCTCCTCGAGCGGTGGATCAAGGGCGTTCGACGCCGAGATCGTCGTGCAGATGACGAAGCAGGCCGTCGTCGAGCTTGAGGCGCTCCCCGAGGGTGCGGAGATACGCGCGTTCGGCGGGCGTGTCGACCTCGATCGCGAGCAGCGAGGCGACGTAGACCTCGGCCGCCAGCACCCGGTTCTCCGGGCTTTCGGGGCGGACGCGC
Source organism: Geminicoccaceae bacterium (assembly GCA_036375275.1). Lineage (GTDB taxonomy): Bacteria > Pseudomonadota > Alphaproteobacteria > Geminicoccales > Geminicoccaceae > DASUSF01. Next base: position 2,237 of record DASUSF010000449.1, read on the forward strand.
TCGACCAGGCGGTCGCTCGCCGGGGGAAGCGCCATCCGGGCCTCGATGAAGCTCCGCGCCTCCGGATCGAGCCCGCCCCCCTCCAGCCGCTCTAGGATCCGCCGCCGCTCCCCGGGGTCGATCTCGCCGTCGGCCTTGGCGGCCTCGATCATCGCCTCGATCAGCAGCATCGCCTTGTCGGCAGCGACCTCCGGGCGGTCGTCCCCGCGATCGTCGATCACCACGGCGGAGCCCCGGTCGCCCGGCGCGCCCCCGGCCCCGGCCGGCGGGGTGTCGGTCGGCCGCGCGCCCGGCGGCGGCGGTGGTGGCGGGGTCGCGCGTGCGCCCGGCCCACCCGGCGGCGGTGGTGGTGGCGTCACGGTCGGCGGCGGCATGTGCCCGGGAGCGGCGGTGCCGGTCGCGCGCTGCTGGTTGAAGTGCTCGAACGCCGCGATCGCGAGGCCGCCGAGCAGGCCGAGCCCGCCGCCCGGCACGCCCGCCCGCCGCGCCAGGCCGTCGACACCGCCGAACGCGGCGCCGCCGAAGCCGCTCCCCTTCTTCCGCTTCTTGTGACCGAGGTTGCTCCGGACCATCTGGTCGAGCAGCCGCGTCGGATCGAACATCATTCACCTCCGCATCTCGCCGACCCTCTGGAGCCACAGGCGCCCCGCCGCCGTCAAG
>DASUSF010000450.1:0-2457 GCA_036375275.1 Geminicoccaceae bacterium
GATCGAGCGCGCGATGGCCATCCTCGCCGAGCGCGGCTGGCCGAACCCGGTCGAAGGGCCGCCCGCGGTCGCGGCGCCGCCTGTAGGCGCGGGCGCTACCCGATGAAGGCGCCCTCTCCGGCTCTCACCCTCACCCCGTCCCTCTCCGGTGAGGGGGCAACGCGACCCCCGCGAAACCCCGGGATGAGGTGGTTCGTCGCACTCGCCCTGCTTCTCCTCAGCCAGACGCCCGCCGGCGCCGCCGGCTTCGACCCGTTCACCCTCGCCGACGTCGAGGACCGGCTGGGAGCGGAAGTGCCCCTAGACGGCGCGATGATGGACGCGCGCGGGCAGGCCACGACGCTCCGTGACCTCGTGGACAAGCCGGTCCTGCTCGCGCCGGTCGACTACGGCTGCGCCAACATCTGTGGGGTCACGCTCCGCGGCCTGCTCCAGGCGATCGAGGCGATGGCGCTCGAGCCCGGGCGCGACTTCGAGGTGGTGGTGCTCGGGATCGACCCGCGCGACGGGATCGCGGCGGCGGCGGCCGAGCGCGCCGCGGTGTTCGAGGGCGACGTCCCCGAAGGCATCCACTTCCTCACGGGCCACGCGGCCCCGGTCGCGAGCGCCATCGGCTTTCGCTATGCCTACGACGAGGCGACCGATCAATATGCGCACGCCGCCGCGGTGGCGGTGCTGACGCCGGACGGCCGCCTCGCCCGCTGGCTGTACGGCTATCCGTTCCAGGCGTCGGATCTCAGGCTTGCCCTGGTCGAAGCCGGGGACGACAGGATCGGCACCCTCGCCGACCGGCTCTGGCTGCTATGCTACGGCTACGACCCGGATCTCGGCGCCTACACCGCGGCGGTCGGGACGGCGCTCAAGGCCGGCGGCGGGCTGACCGTGCTCGCGCTCGGCGGCTTCGTCCTGGTCATGCTCCGGCGCGAGCTGGGCTCGAGCAGCGGAGCCCACGGCAGCCCGAGGGGCGGTCGCCCGAAGGAAAAACCGGGCTCAAGTAGCCCGAAGGGCGGTAGCCCACCCGAAAAGCGCTACAGCCCGGGGGGCGGGTCATGAGCACGCCGCTCTGGCCGGTCGCCGCCTCGGCGCATGCCGCCGAGATCGACCTCCTGTTCCTCGCGCTCCTCGCCCTGGTCGTCCTGCTCTCGCTGCCGGTCTTCGTGCTGCTGATCGGCTTCGCGCTCCGCTACCGCGAGGGCCGGGACGTGAACCGGAGCGAGCGGGTCGACCGCAGCCTCTGGCTCGAGGTCTCGTGGGCGGCGATCCCGTTCGCCCTGAGCCTGGTCTTCTTCTTCTGGGCGGCGAAGCTCTACGCCGATCTCCAGCGGCCGCCGGAGGATGCGCTCGAGATCGAGGTCGTCGCCAGACAGTGGATGTGGAAGACCCAGCACCCGGGTGGGCAGCGGGAGATCAACGAGCTGCACGTGCCGCAGGGCCGTCCGGTGGTCCTCAGCATGACCTCGGAGGACGTGATCCACAGCCTCTATTTCCCGGCGCTCCGGATCAAGCAGGACGTGCTCCCGGGCCGCACGACGCGGCTCTGGTTCGAGGCCGGCGAGCCCGGCACCCACCACCTGCTGTGCACCGAGTTCTGCGGCACCGCGCACTCCGAGATGCGGGGCCGGATCGTGGTCATGGCGCCTGCCGCCTACGAGGACTGGCTGGAGCGCCAGCCGCTCGCGCCGACGCTCGCCGCGCGCGGGGCAGAGCTCTACCGGAGCCTCGGCTGCTCGGGCTGCCACGAGGCGAGCGACGTGGTCCGGGCGCCGCCGCTCGAAGGCGTGTTCGGCAGCCCTGTCCCCCTGATGTCGGGCGAGGTGATCATCGCCGACGAGGCGTACATCCGGGACAGCATCCTCCTGCCAATGAAGGACATCGCGGCCGGATACGAGCCGTTGATGCCGAGCTTCGCCAACCGGATCGAGGAGGAGCAGCTGATCGAGCTGGTCGCCTACATCAAGTCGCTCGGCGGCGCCGGGGAGTACCGCCGGTGAGCACGATCGCCGCCGACCTCCCGGAGCGGAGCTACCTGTTCGAGGGCTATTCGATCCGCTCGTGGCTGCTCACGACCGACCACAAGCGGATCGCCATCCTCTACCTGCTGTCGATCACGTTCTTCTTCGCGATCGGGAGCCTGGGCGCGGCGCTGGTGCGGCTCGAGCTGATCACCCCGCAGGGCGACCTCCTCACCCACGACGACTACAACAAGGCGTTCACGCTGCACGGCGTGATCATGGTCTGGTTCTTCCTGATCCCGTCGATCCCCTCGGTGTTCGGGAACTTCCTGATCCCGCTGATGATCGGCGCCCGGGACCTCGCCTTCCCGAAGCTCAACCTCGCGAGCTGGTACGTCTACGTCCTGGGCGGCCTGTTCACGCTCTATGCGCTGATCGCCGGCGGGGTCGACACCGGCTGGACGTTCTACACGCCGTACTCCAGCATGTTCTCGAACAGCCACGT
>DASUSF010000451.1:0-15463 GCA_036375275.1 Geminicoccaceae bacterium
AGCATTTGAACCTGATGAAGAACCCGTCCATAGTCGGCACATCGGCGCCTGCCTGACGGAGCGAACCATGGCTTTCTCCGTCCGCTTCACCCGCCGCGGCTTGATCAGCCTGGCCGCCTGCATGCCCCTCGGGGTCGCGCCCGCGATCGCCGCGGCCGGCATCAGCGACTTCGAGGGCAGCTGGTCGGCGACCACGATCGAGTCGGACCCGCCGCTGGAGATCGCGCCCGGAGAGCTCGTCCTCGAGATCCGGGTGGCCCGGGACGGCGGCTTCACGGCGCGGTGGTCGAACCCGCCGCTGCCGGATCAGCCCGAGGTCGCGCAGCAGATCGAGGCGCGCTTCGCGCGGACCGACAATCCCGCCGTCTTCGCTCTCAAGGCGCCGGAGCGCTCGCTGCTCAATCAGCTCTTCGCGAGTCCGACGACCGGCAACCCGCTCCAGGGCGACACGCTGGTCTGGGCGCGCCTCGCCGACGACGCGCTGGTCCTCTACAGCCTCTCGATCGACCGGCGCGGCAGGCCGGTCCTGGTTCGCTCGGCCCACGTGCCCGAGGGGCGGGACCTCCGGCTCGAGCGGACGGTCCGGGTCGCGACCCAGACGCCGATCGTGATCGAGGCCCGGTTCGCGCGGAGCGGTGGCTAGATGGCCGCCCGGATGAGGCGCGGGGGCGGGACGACGGTCGCCATTGGCGGCGCGATCCTGCTCGCCGGCTGGCTCGCCGGCGACGGTGCCCGCGCGCAGGAGGGTGCGCTCGCGCCCTTCTTCGGCACCTACGTCGGCGTCGCGGAGGTCCAGGACGCGGACGGCGAGGTGAGCGAGCGGCGCCACATGGACATCGTGATCGAGCCGTACGACACGGCCGGCTTCCGGTTGGAATGGATCAACGTCAGCCTGGTCGACGGGCGCCGCGACGTCCCGGGCGTCGAGCGGCGGGTCCAGGCCGTGTACTTCGAGCCGGCCGAGGCGGGCGACTTCTTCGTCGAGAGCGCGGAGGAGAACCCGTTCCGCGAGCGGGAGCAGACCGAGCCGATGCGCGGCGACCCGGTCCGCTGGGCGCGGATCGACGGTGACCAGCTCGAGGTCTACTCGTTCGTGGTGCGCGACGACGGTCGCTACGAGATGCAGATCTACGAGCGCAGCCTGACCGATCAGGGCATGGACATCGAGTTCCAGCGGCTGGTCGACGGCGAGCTGGTCCGGCGGATCGTCGGCACGACCGCGCGCGCCGACAGCAAGGCGGACGACTGAGCGAACTCTGGCTCGGACGCAGCCACCGCGGACGGCCGCAGCTTCATCCGGACGACGACCGCCAGAGGGCGACCCGGTCTTGAACGGATGCCGTTGCAGGCGTCAGGGCTCGCCCTCGCCGGCTCTGGCCCCCTCTTCCCGGGTCGCCGCCGCGCGGGCGGCCCTGACCGCTTCCGCCACGACCCCGGCGTCGCCGATGTGGTTGGCGAGGAGCAGGACGATGCTCGCGTCCAGCTGGCGGCTCTGCGCCGGCGAGAGGCCCTGGTGCGCGTCGACCAGGAGCTGGTAGAGCTCGTCCGGCTGGTCGATCCAGTCGTCGCGGCTGAGGCTTGCCATCTCACGTCCCCGCCATCGTCCGCGCCGGCGCGTCCTCGCCGAGCGCGCGGCGGAGCGCGCGCGCCACGGCCTGCGGTTCGCACCGCTCGAAGCGCGCCGCCACGTGCTGATCCGGCCGGATCAGCAGGCAGTTGCCGGGACGCGCCGCATAGCGGGCGAAGGCCAGCCCCTCCGCATCGACGAGGTCGACCCAAGGGGTCGCCCGGCCGCCGATCACCACCTCATCCAGCGTCACCGGGCCATCTCCGCGGGGTAGGGGGGATTCCGCGCCCGCGCCGTCCCGGGCGAAGCGGAGCAGCGTGAACCCGTGCCCGAGCCGCTCCAGCAGCCACGCGGGCCGCCCCGTCGGGGAGAGCAGCGGCGCGTCGGCGCAGGGCGCGCCCGGCCGGATTCCGCCCCCCGACCAACCCGCCGCGCCGTCCCCGAGGCCATAGGTGCAGGCGGTCGAGAGCCGTCCGGAATTGATCATCCGCCGGGCGAAGCCATGGTCGGGGGCGAGCGCGAGGACGGCGTCGCGGTAGGCGCGGCTGGCCTCGCCCTTGGGGCTGATGAACTCGGTCGAGCGGGTCGAATGGCGGATGTTCTCGTCCGCCGCCGCCTCGCGCTCGGCGGCATAGCTGTCGAGCAGCGCCTCGGGGGCCGCGCCGCCGAGCACGAGCGCGAGCTTCCAGGCCAGGTTGTCGGCGTCCTGGAGGCCGCCGTTGAAGCCGCGGGCGCCGAACGGCGACACCTGATGCGCGGCATCGCCGAGGAAGATCACCCGACCGTGCCGGAACTCGCGGAGCCGGCGGCAGCGGAAGGTGTACAGGCTGACCCACTCGATCTCGAACGGCCGGCTCGGACCCAGCATCGCCTTGAGACGCGGGATCACGCGCTCCGGCCCGACCTCCGCCTCGGGATCGACGTCCCAGCCGAGCTGGAGATCGATCCGCCAGACGTCGTCGGGCTGGGCGTGGAGCAGCGCCGAGCGGCCCGGATGAAACGGCGGGTCGAACCAGAACCATCGCTCGGGCGGGAAGTCCGCGGCCATGCGCACGTCGGTGATCAGGAAGCGGTCGCGGAACACCTGCCCCTCGAACGGCAGGTCGAGCGCGCGTCGGACCAGGCTTCGGGCGCCGTCGCAGGCGAGCAGCCACTCGGCGCTCAGCCGGTAGGGACCCTCGGGCGTGTCGACGGCGAGGCGGGCGCCGTCGTCCGCCGGCTCGACGCCCGTGACCGGATGGCCGAAGCGGAGGTCGATGCCGCCGAGCTCGCGCGCCCGCTCGACCAGGTAGCGCTCGAGATGGAACTGCTGGAGGTTGACGAACGCCGGCATCTTGTGCCCGCGCTCCGGCAGCAGGTCGAACTGGTAGACCATGCGGTCGCGCCAGAAGACCTTGCCGATCTGCCAGACCACGCCCTTCTCGACCATCCGCGCCGCGACGCCCAGCCGGTCGAGGATCTCGAGCGAGCGCTTGGCGTAGCAGATCGCGCGCGACCCGGTGGCGAGGGCGGTGTCGGCCTCGAGCACGACCGGCTCGACCCCGCGCAGCCGGAGATCGATCGCGAGGGCGAGGCCGACCGGCCCGGCACCGACGATCACCACCGGATGGCGCGCCGGCTCGCGCCGGTCCTGGTCCGGGGAGCGGCGGTAGGCGAGGTCGGCGGTCATCGCGCTCCGGCCGCTCAGGCGCCGCGCAGCGCCTGCCACATCTCCCGGTCGCGCTCGGCGGTCCAGATCTGCGGATCGACCTGGCCGGCCGCCTCCTGGTAGGCGCGGGTCACGTCGAACGGCATGCAGTGCTCGAAGATCACCCAGTGGCCGAAGCGCGGCTTCAGGATGTGGTAGGCGCGGTCGTGGACCTCCTTGAGCGAGCAGCCTTCCTTGACCCCGACGCGGGCGATGTCGAACAGCGCGGTCAGGAACTCGCGCGTGCCTTCGATCCCCTCGACGACCTCGTGCCGGGCGGTCAACGCGTCGCCCCGGCCCGGCACGAGCTTCTCCGGCTCGAGCGCGCGCAGCCGGTCGAGCGTCGCCGGCCAGTCGGTGAAGTAGGCGTCGCCGGTGTAGGGCGTCGCGCCGTACTCGACCAGGTCGCCCGCGAACAGGACCCGCTCGTCCGGCAGCCAGGCGATCGTGTCGCCCTTGGTGTGGCCGCGGCCCGGATGCATGATCTCGACCCGGCGCCGGCCCATCCAGACCGTCATCGCGGTCGCGAAGGTCATGGTCGGCCACGTCAGCCCGGGTACGCTCTCGACCGCCTGGAACAGCCGCGGGAAGCGCCCGACCTCGCTCTCGAAATCCTGCTGGCCGCGCTCCTCGATCAGCTCGTGCGTCGCCCGGCTGGCGATGATCTGCTCGGCGCCGAAGGCCGACGCGCCCATCACCCGGACGGCATGGTAGTGCGAGAGCAGGACGTAGCGGACCGGCTTGTCGGTCACCCCCCGGATCTTCTCGATCAGCCGCTGCGCCATCACCGGGGTGGCGGTCGCGTCGATCACCATGACGCCGTCGTCGCCGACGATCACGCCGGAGTTCGGGTCGCCCTCGGCGGTGTAGGCGTAGAGCCCGGGACCGAGCTCCTCGAAGGTCACCTTCTTGTCGGCCAGGTCGGCGCTCGACGCGAAGCTCACGTCCGTCTCCCTCAACGAGGTCGCACGGCCAGTCTAGAGCAATTCCCGATGAGACAGAACCGAATTGACCTGCGGCGTCCTTCCGCGCATCGGAAGAAAACCGCTCTATTTCAATGGATCAGATCGGATTCACCCGATCGGAACCGCTTGCGCGCGGTTTCCTCTCGAAATCCGCTCCGGGAGCGCGGCGGGCGCGCGCCATCCGCCCATGCCCGGCCGGGAGATCAGGGCAGCGCGCCCGCGAGGCGCTCGAAGACGCCGGACGCCAGCTCGTAGCCGGTGATCGCCGCCAGCAGCACGAGGAGGAGCAGGAAGCCGCTGACGATCACCATCTCGTTCCGGAAGATGCGCAGTCGCGTCAGGTCGATGGTCGGCTCGCGCTCGACGACGACCCGCCGCACCAGCACGGGCGGGGCGTCGGGCTCAGACGGCGGCTCCCGTTCCGCTGGCTGCTCGCGCGCCGCGACCGCCCGACCCAGGATCTTCATGCTGCGATCCGCCCGAGAGCATTCCGCATGGGCATCGCCGTCCGCAGCCAGGGAGTCGCCGTCCGTCGACGCACAATCGCCTCCGTCTCCAAATGGCCCCGCATCGTAGCCGGGCCCTTGTTCCAGAACCACCATCATCTGATGGGAATAATCATGGAGGCGGTACCCCGCTGGCGCGGGTGAGCCAGCTCACACCCGGGGGTCACCGGCCTGTCCCGAAGCGGCCGGCTGATGGACCTCGAGCGAAGGAGGATCGAGATGCGTGCTCTCGTTCTGGCGATGACCGCGGTCACGGCCCTGAGCGCCGCGGCGCCCTCGGCGGTCGAAGCGGCCTGCGGCGCGACCGTGAACGGCCGCCCGATGTCGATCGAGCTCTGCCAGACGGTGTGGCAGATCTACGGCGGCGTCGCGCCCGGCCACTACCAGGTCGACCAGGCCGGCAACTGGATCAACCTCGCGAACCCCGCGCACCGCGGCAACCTCTACCGCGACGCGCAACGGGGCGGCGGTGGTTTCTCGGGTGGCTCCGGCGGCTCGACCGGAATGACCCGGACGCCGTTCGGCAGCGTCGGCGGCGGGTACTACTTCGACAACGAGACCGGAGCCAGCGTCGGCCCCTGACCCGTGTCGGGCTCGGGGGGCGCGCGCCCGGCCTCCGGGCCGCGCCGCCCGGCCTCCGGCAGGCGACACCGGAGCTCGTCGAGCCGGCCATGCAACGCGTTGCATTCTCCCCTCGCCTGCATCTTACTCGGGCCTCGTGTTGGTGCCCTGATGGTGAACAACCCGCTCCTTCCCGGCGGATGACGCCGGTCCTGGCGCGAGGCCCGGTTCCCGATCATCGACGGCGTCGCCATGCTCCGTTCCGACCAGCGCTTTCGCCGCCTCTTGGCGTGGATCGAGGGCCTCCATCGAGGCCGGACCCTGATGCTCACGACGGTGATGATCGTCGTCATCGTGGTGGTCGACTTCGTCACCGGCTCGGGCCTGCGCTTCGCGATGTTCTACATCCTGCCGGTCTGGATCGCCGCCTGGAACCTCGGCCTGCCGGCCGGCATCGCCTGCGCCCTGGCCGGCGCCGTCGCGGGCTCGATCGCGAACGTCGGCATGGTCCCTCCCCTGGCGCCACCCCATCCGGCGCTCTGGATCTGGGACGTCGGCGCACGCCTCGCGCCCCTCGCCATCGTCGCGTGGCTGATCGACAAGCAGCATGCCGCGATCGCGCGCGAACGGCAGCTCGCCCGGACCGACGCCCTCACCGGCGCCCTGAACCGCCGGGCGCTGCTCGACGAGGCGACCCGGGCCCTCGCCCGCGGCCAGCGGCTCCGGCTGGCGACCGGCTTTCTCTATCTCGACCTCGACGGCTTCAAGGCGGTCAACGACCGGCACGGCCACGCGGTCGGCGACGCGCTGCTGGTGGAGCTGGTGGCGGCGGCGGAGCGCGGCCTGCGCCGGGGCGATCTCGTCGGCCGGGTGGGCGGCGACGAGTTCGTCCTGCTCCTGGCCGAGGCCACGGCGGAAGGAGCCGAGGCCGCGGCGCGGCGGATCTGCGGCGAGCTCCGCCGGGTCCTTCTGGACGGGGATCCGCCGGTCAGCTTCTGTGCCGGCCTCTGCCTGGTCGAGCCCGGGGCCACCCAGGATCCGGCGAGGGCGCTGGCCGAAGCCGACCGGATGCTCTACGCGGCCAAGCGCTCGCCCGAGCAGGCCGAATGGTTCGGCGTCGGCCGCCTCACGGCCGGGCCCGCGGCGCCGCACGCGGCCTGACTCCCCCGACGCCGCCGCGCCCGCGGATCGACTGGCCCGTCACTCGGGCGAGCTGGCGGGAACGACGCCGCTCGCTTCGTGCCGCCCGTTACCCGGGGCCGGCACGCGCCGCTTCAGCTGCCCCCCGTCCAGATGAATGCCGCACTCCACCTTCGCCGTGTCGCGCCAGCGGCCGGCCCGCTCGTCTTCGCCCGCCCCCACCCTCGCGGTGCAGGGCCGGCAGCCGATCGAGGGGTAGCCGTCGGCCACCAGCGGATGCGGCGGCAGACGATGCAGCCGCATGTAGTCGGACAGGTCGGCGCGGCTCCATCCGGCCAGAGGATTGACCTTGATCCGGCCGCCGCCGTCCTCCTCGAACAGGGGTAGGCTCGCCCGGACCAGGCTCTGGAAGCGCTTGCGGCCGGTGATCCAGGCGGCGAAAGGCGCCAGCGCGTGCTCGAGCGGCAGGGTCTTCCGGATGTGGCAGCAGGAGTCCGCGGCGCGCCGGTGGAGGAGCCCGTCGGGGTCCGCGCGCGCCAGATCCCGCCCGCTCGGCCGGACGATCCGGACATCGCTCAGCCCGAACAGCTCGCACAGCCGCTGCTGATGGTCGATGGTCTCCTGGAACAGCATGCCGGTCTCCAGGAACAGGACCGGAAGCGTCGGATCGATCCGTGAAACCATGTGCAGCAGGACCGCGGAGTCCGCGCCGAAGGACGAGACCAGGGTCATCGCGTTCGCGAAGTCGCGCTCGGCCAGCTGGGCCAGCAGGGCGAAGGCGGTGAGGTGCTCGTAGCGCCGCGACAGCTGGACCGTGCGGAGCGTGCGCACGCCGGAATCGATGACATCCTCATGGGCCTCGGAGACGGCGGAGGAGAGATCGGGGATCTTCAGCGCATGGGCGACGGTCGCCTTGATCAGCCCTTTCTTGCTGCGCAGGTCGTAGCACGCGCCCTCGAACCGCACGGCCCGGACCGGTATCTCCCCCACGAGACCATTGATGCAGCTGGTCAGCGAGACCTCGCCGGCCGTCTCCCGCGCCAGGCGCTCCAGCTCGTCCAGCGCTCGGGGCGGCATGATCCAGCGGCCGAACGCGACGTCCTCGGAGGGTGCCTCCGCGAGGGCGGGCTTCTCCACGACGCGCCGCACCGCGAGATGGCCGTCCTCGCCTCGTTCGGTGTCGAGGACGCCGAACGAGGCGAGCGCGGTCTCCGGCATCGGCGTCGTCGCGATCAGCAGGCTCCCCTCCTCGTAGGCCTCCACCATCTGGGCGAGGCAGGACCGGTCGCCGAGCACCAGGAGGTTGGGGATGATCACCGCGAACGGCTCGTCGCCCAGCACCTCGCGGGCGAGCAGGACGGCGTGGCCGACGCCGCGGCGCTCGGGCTGCCGGACGAAGATCGCTTCGCCGCTCGAGAGCGAGCTGCTGTTCGCGGTCGCGATCAGGTCCCGGTTCCGCGGCCAGACGTCGGCCAGATGGCTCTCCAGGGCGAACTTCTCGTCGCACGTGACGAAGATGAACTCCTCGACGCCGGCCGCGCGCGCCTCCTCGATCGCGAACTGGATGATCGGCTTGTCGACGATCGGGCGGAGCTCGCTGAACCGCGCCAGCGGGTCCCGCGGGTGGTTGCGAAATCGCGCCGCCCCCGCGACCGGGAACAGCGCCCTCCGAACGCTCATGCGTCCTCTCCCTGGCCCGGCTGACGTGAACGATCGTACCGGAAGCCAGAGCATGACGCCCGGCTCGGAGCCGATCAACCTGAACCGCGCCGCATGCTGCACCGGCGGGTAGCGGCTGTCGCCGTCGATGCGGCATGACCTCGCTGGGATCTCCCCGTGGCCGCCGATCGCCCGGGGACCGGCGCTACGCTGCCGGGGCCTCGCCCGATCCGTACCGCACCACCTCCTGCTCGATCGCCCCGAACGGGGAGCGGCCCTCCCGGTCCCGGGTTTCGATCCGGACCCGGTCGCCGAAGCGGAGGAACGGGGTCTTCGGCGCGCCCTCTTCGATGGTCTCGATCGTCCGGACCTCGGCGAGGCAGGCGGAGCCCTTGGCGCGGTCGCGGTTCGAGATCGTCCCCGAGCCGACGACGGTGCCGGCGGCGAGCGGGCGGGTCCTGGCCGCGTGCGCGATCAGCTCGCCGAAGTCGAACTGCATCTCGACGCCGGTGTCCGGCCGGCCGAGCTCCCGGCCGTTGACCTCCGAGATCATCGGCAGGTGGAGCTTCGCGTCCCGCCACGCCTCGCCGAGCCGCTCCGGCGTCACCGCGACCGCCGAGCAGGCCGAGCGCGGCTTGCCCTGGAAGAAGCCGAAGCCCTTGGCGAGCTCGCCGGGGATGAGGTTCCGGAGCGAGACGTCGTTCAGCAGCATGACCAGCACGACGTGCCGCCTCGCGCCGACGGCGTCGGTCCCCATCGGCACGTCGTCGGTGACCACCGCGACCTCGGCCTCGAGGTCGATGCCGTAGGCCTCGTCGGCGACCAGGATCGGATCGCACGGCCCGAGGAAGCCGTCGGAGGCGCCCTGGTACATCAGCGGGTCGCTCCGGAAGCTCTCCGGCATCTCCGCACCGCGCGCCCGGCGCACGAGCTCGACGTGGTTGAGGTAGGCGCTGCCGTCGGCGAACTGGTAGGCTCGCGGCAGCGGCGCCGCGCACTGCGCCGGATCGAAGTCGACCACCTGGCGGTTGTCGGCGCCGTCCTCGAGCTCCTGCCAGGCGTCCTGGAGCAGCGGCGCGACGTTCGGCCAGTCGTCGAGCGCGGCCTGAAGCGTCGGCGCGATCCGCGGCAGCTCGACCGCGCGGGCGAGGTCGGACGTGACGACCAGGAGCCGCCCGTCGCGCCCCGGTCCCTTGTACGATGCGAGCTTCATGCGCGCTCAGTCGTCGGCATCGACCGCGGTCGGCGCCGTGGGCGCCGGCTCGCCGGGCGACTTCCAGCTGTCGACGTAGGCCCGGTTCTCGGTCGCCGCCGCCGCCTCGCCGACCTCGAGCGCGTCCCGGCTGTCCATCATCACCGCGTACTCGTCGGTCGCCGCGCGGCTGGTCTGGAACATGCCGCGGAGCGCCTTCGGGTGCGGCCCGTGGGTGAAGCCGCAGGGGTGCAGCGTCACCATCCCCGGCTCGATGTTGTCGCGCGAGCTGAAGTCGCCCGAGTGGTAGAAGATCACCTCGTCGTAGTCGTCGTTGTTGTGGAAGAACGGCAGCTTGAGCGCGCCCGGGTCGCTCTCGATCGGCCGCGGGCAGAAGGTGCAGATCACGAACCGGGTGCCGACGAACGTGGTGTGCGCGGACGGCGGCAGGTGGTAGCGGTGGCTCATCAGCGGCCGGATGTCCCGGACGTTGATCCGGCAGACCGTGAGGTCGCCCGACCAGCCGACCGCGTCCAGCGGGTTGAAGGGATAGGTGACGGTGCTGATCTGGTCCCGGCGCTTGATCCGGACCCGGGTCTCGTGCTCGCCCTGCTGATCGAGGAACGCCTCGTCGATCGACGGCACGTCGAGCATCGCCGGATCGAAGATCGCGTGCTGGCCGACCATGCCCTTGTCCGGCAGCATGATCGTGCCGTTCGTCGCCTCGAACATCAGGATCGAGGGCGGGCTCGCGGCCTCGATCCGCCACATCGTGCTCCTCGGGATCACGACGTAGTCGCCCGAGCGGAACTCCAGGTGGCCGAAGTCCGAGAACAGGTCGCCCGCGCCCTCGTGGACGAACAGCAGCATGTCGCCGTCGCCGTTCCGGGCGAGGTGGTCCATCCGCGGCGGCGCTCGCCAGAAGGTCATCTTGACGTGGGCGTTATGGAGCGCGGGCGGCGCCTCGAACGGCGAGGCCGTCGCCGCATCGATCCTCCTGAAGTCGAACAGCCGCGGGCGGAGCGGCCCGTCCCAGTCCACCCAGCCGGTCGGCGGGTGGGTGTGGTACATGTGGGTCGCGGGGCCGAAGAACCCTTCCTTGCCGATCTCCCGCTCGAAGGTGCCCTTCGGGAAGTCGGCGTGCGCCTGGCGCGACGCCCGGCCCTGGGTGATCGGGTACGAGATGTAGCGGACGCTGGCCATCGCCGGTCTCCCGCTCTGCTGAAGCCCCCTGCTCGGCGCATCAGGCGCGAGTATCGGGGTTCGCCCGCGCCGGTTCAAGCGAGGGCGGATGACCCCGGGCAGGCAGGGCACTCGCCCGTCTGGAAGCCGAGCCCGACGGTCGGCCTTCGCCTCGACGCCGCCTCCGTCCGGTCGGTCCGCCCGACCGGCGCTCGCCGGAAGCGCAGAGCTGGTGCAGCGGCACCGGCGCTTGATTCACTTGTCATCGCGGGCTCGCCCCTGGCCGGGCACGGACTCCCAGGATCGCATGGACCACCCTCAGGATGCCCGGAAAGGGTTGCCGATCCCTTGACCCGGCACGCTTCGATCAGGTCCCGGGCGCGTCCGGCTGGCGTTCCGGCGCGGCGGCGGCGAAGGCCGGGACGCTCCGGCAGTGCTCGTCGATCACCCGGAGCGTCGGGTACGGCTCGAGGTCGCAGGCGTAGCGCCGGGCGTTCGCCATCTGCGGCACCAGGCAGACGTCGACCACGGTCGCCCGCTCGCCGAGCGCGAACGCCGCCTTGTGGTCCTGGAGCTCGCGCTCGAGCGCGCCGAGCCCCGCCGCGATCCAGTGCCGGTACCAGGCGAGCCGGCGCTCCTCGTCGAGGCCGAGATCGCGCTCGAGGTAGGTGAGCACCCGGAGGTTGTTGAGCGGATGGATCTCGCACGCGATCAGGAGCGCGAGGGCCCGGGCGCTCGCCCGCGCCGCCGGGTCCTCCGGCAGCAGCAGGGGCTCCGGGTGCCGCTCCTCCAGGTACTCGATGATCGCGAGCGACTGGCTGATCCGGACCGGGCCGTCCTCGAGCAGCGGCACGAGCGCCTGCGGGTTCCGCTCCAGATAGGCCGCGCCCCGCTGGTCGCCGGCGCGCAGGTCGACCGGCACCTGCTCGTAGGCAAGCCCCTTGAGGTTGAGCGCGATCCGCACCCGATACGCCGCGGAGCTCCGCCAGTAGTCGAACAGCCGCATGATCCGTTCCCCCGTCCGCCCGGACGGCTTGCCTGGCACCATGCATAGCGGAACCGGAGATCGACCGCGACGGGACGCGGACCCGGGCGCGGCCCGACGGCCGTCGGCCCCGCCGTTCGCGGCGCTGGACTGAGATGAGGCGGCGGCCGGTCGATCATCCGGCTGGCGGCATGGGGCCTCCCTGTCGCTGCGGCGACGTCCCGTCGTCGGGCCCGAGTGCGGGCGTGCCGGCCGGCCCGGGGCGACATTCGCCGATCGATCCCGGCGCGCAGGTTTCGTTGGCCGCCCACCGGGCCCCGGCGAGCCGCGCCCCGGTCAGGACGGCTTCCTCGAGCCTGGCGTCGATCAGGCTCGCGCCTTCGAGGTCGGCGCCGAAGAGGTTCGCCCACGACAGGTCGGCGCCGGTGAGATCGGCACCTGAGAGGTCGGCGCGCGAGAGATCGGCCCGGAAGAGCTTGGCCCCGGCGAGGTTCGCCCCCGACAGGTCGGCTTCCGAGAGCTCGGCCCTGCCGAGGTCCGCGCCTCCGAGGTCGGCGCCGGAAAGGTCGGCTCCGTCGAGGTTGACCGAGTAGAGGTTCAGCCCGGACAGGTCGGCGTTCGCGAGCACCGCGTCCCCCAGCTTCGCGCCGGCGAGGCGGGCGTCGTCGAGATCGGCGCCGGACAGGTCCGCGCCGCGGAGGTCTGCGAGCTGCAGCGCCGCGGCCGTGAGGTCGGCCCCGCTGAGGTCGGCGCCCCGAAGATCCGCCCCGTACAGGTCCGCGCCCGCGAGGTCCGCTCCCGGACAGCTGGTCCCCGCCTCGATCCGACACCCGCCGACCACCGGTGGCGCGGCCACCGCATCCGCCGCCCCGAGCCCGATCAGCCACCCGAGAAGAGCGGCGCCGGCCGCGCCTGACCACCAGGTCATCCGATGTCCTCCGACTGTCCGCCCGAGCCTAGCACATGGCGGCTGCGCCGTCGGCCACCGGCATTTCCACGGGCGACCTCGTCGCCGTATTCCATGCGCTCACGCGATTGTGAACACAGCTGCCCGACTCCCGGAAGGCGTTCGGTTCTCGTAGGGATCGTGCCGCGTTGGGCACCCGGGGCGGCTCGGCCGAGGCGGCCTCTCCGCCTGAAGATCCTGTCGCGCCCTAGTATTTCCCGCGATCTGCATCCACACTGCAAACGTCGGCTCGCGCCACGGCGGCGAGCGGCCAATCCAATCCATCAACTGTGACAGGAGGCTGTAATGGCGTCTTTGAATCGACGGTTCCAGGATTATCAACCCAGCAAGACCGCCTTGCTCTGGTCCTGCGCCGGGACCGCCGTCGCGGTCATGATCCTGGGGTTCACCTGGGGTGGCTGGGTGACCGGCGGCACCGCGAACGAGATGGCCGAGGAGGCCGCCGAACAGGCGCAGGCGCAGCTCGCCGCCGGCATCTGCGTCGACCGCTTCATGGCCGCGGCCGACGCGCGCTCGCAGCTGGCCTCGCTCCAGGAGATCAGCAGCTCGTGGCGGCAGGAGAACTTCATCGAGGACGGCGGCTGGGCTACGATCGCCGGCGAGGAATACGACGACGCGGCCGAGCTCTGCGCCGAGGCCCTCGACGGGAGGGAGCTGCCGGCCGCCGTCGAGGCGGCGAACCCCGACGTCGGCAACGCGGTCCAGTAAGGCCGCGGGTTCCGGCCCGCCCACGTCCAGGGGCCGGAGGCCTCGAGCGCCATCCGCCCGAGGCCATGGCCTCGGGCACGAACGGTGGGACGCCGCCCGGCCGGCGCGCAGGAAGGCCAGATCGGCCGGCGGCCCGCGCACGAGGGATGCCGTCCCGCCTCGGGCGGCCATCGCCCGACCCCACGCAGACCGATCCAGCGGTCCCGTCCTGGCCGCGAAGGCCGACCGCCGGTCGCCGTGCACCGTCGCCGGCCGCGTCCCGGATGTCCTCGAGGACGGGATCGGGTATGTGGGTCGGCGGCGGAGGCTGATCCCGAGAGGCGGGTGAGATGGCGGCGCATTCCTCGAAGGCCGTCGTGTACGCGGCGCTGGCCGGCAACTCCCTGATCGCGGTGACGAAGTTCGTCGCCGCCGGCTGGACCGGCAGCTCGGCCATGCTGAGCGAAGCGGTGCACAGCGTGGTCGACACCGGCAACCAGGCCCTGATCCTCCACGGGCTCCGGCGCGCCGACCGGCCGGCCGACGAACGTCACCCGTTCGGCTACGGCATGGAGCTCTACTTCTGGACCTTCGTGGTCGCGGTCCTGCTCTTCGCCGGCGGCGCCGGCATCTCCTTCTACGAAGGGCTCGAGAAGGTGATGCATCCGAGCGAGGTCGCCGACGTCCACATCAACTACATCGTGCTCGGCCTCGCGATCCTGTTCGAGGCCGGGGCCTGGTGGATCGCCTTCAGGGCGTTCAACGCCGCCCGCGGCGACGTCGCCTTCATCGAGGCGGTCCGGATCAGCAAGGATCCGGCGCTGTTCACGGTCCTGTTCGAGGACACCGCGGCGATGCTCGGCCTGCTGGTCGCGCTCATCGGCATCTCGCTCGGCCAGGTCCTCGAGATGCCGGTGCTCGACGGCGTCGCCTCGCTCGGGATCGCCCTGATCCTGGCCCTGACCGCCCTCATCCTCGCCTACGAATGCAAGGGGCTGCTGGTCGGCGAGGCGGCGGCGGCGCCGGTGCGGCAGGGGATCCGCGAGATCGCGCTGCGGGAGGAGGTGGTCGGGCGGATCAACGAGCTGCGCACGATGCACCTCGGCCCGCAGGACGTGCTGGTCGCGCTCAGCGTCGATTTCCGCGGCGGCCTCGACGCCGACCGGATCGAGAGCGCGGTCGCGGCCATGGAACAGTCGATCAAAAGCCGCTATCCGGAGGTCAGGCGCCTGTTCATCGAGGCCCAGAGCTGGCGCGCGCACCATGAGGATCGCGAACGTGCCGCCGAGACCGGCGACCATCCTGACCCGGCCGCCGCTCGAGACGCCGCGCCTGATCCTCCGTCCGCTCGGTGAGCGCGATGCGCCCCACATCGTCCGGCTGTTCCGGGGCGACTGGGGCGCCGTCCGGCACACCGGGCGCATGCCCTGGCCGCTCGAGGAGCGCGCCGTGCGCAAGTGGCTCCGCCTGCACGTCGGACCGCACGCGCGGAGCTTCCTGGTCATCCGTCGCGACGACCGGACGGTGGTCGGCATGGCCGGCTTCGGCGGCGACGGGGCGAGCGCGGAACTCGGCTACGGCTTCGGGCGCCCGTTCTGGAACCGCGGCTACGCGACCGAGGCGGTCCGGGCCCTGATCGAGCTCGCGCGCCGGCTCGAGGTGCGCCTGCTCGACGCTTACGCCTTCCCGGAGAACCCGGCCTCGGTCCGGGTGCTCGAGAAGGCGGGCTTCGCGTCCCTGGGCCTGATCGCGCGCGACTATCCGGCGCGTGGCGGGCGGCGCGAGGTGCACCACTTTCGCCTGGAGATCCAGGGAGGAGAGGACTGATGGAGTACAGGAAGCTCGGCCGCAGCGGGGTCAAGGTCTCGCCCCTCTGCCTCGGCACCATGATGTTCGGCGACCCGACCGACGAGCGCGAGAGCCAGGCGATCATCGACCGGGCGAAGGAGGCCGGCCTCAACTTCATCGACACCGCCGACGCCTACGGCACCGGCCGCTCGGAGGAGGTGGTCGGCCGCGCGATCCGCGCGGACCGCGACCACTGGGTGCTCGCGACCAAGATGGCGAACCCGATGGGCGAGGGGCCGAACCGGCGCGGCCTGTCCCGGAGGTGGATGGTCCAGGCGTGCGACGAGTCCCTGCGCCGCCTCGGAACCGACTGGATCGACATCATGTACCTCCACAAGGAGGACCACGACACGCCGCTCGAGGAGACCGTCGGCGCGATGGCCGACCTGATCCGGAGCGGCCGGATCCGCTACTTCGGCATCTCCAACTACCGGAGCTGGCGGCTCGCCCGGATCTGCCAGATCTGCGACGACCTCGGCGTCGGCCGGCCCGTGGTCAGCCAGCCGTACTACAACGC
>DASUSF010000452.1:0-8106 GCA_036375275.1 Geminicoccaceae bacterium
CTGATGGTCCTGCTCGTGCTGTCCGCCGCGATGATGCTCAACCGGCCCTATTCCGGCGACGTCAGCGTCTCGCCCCGTCCGCTCGAGGAGGTGCTGGATCAGATCGACGCAGTTGCTCCAGCCGCCGCGCGCGGTGGAGCGCGAGGTCGGCTCAGCACCATGCAGCGAGGGCCAGCCTACGGTTGAAGTACTGAAGCCGGGTTTCTACTTGCGCGGCTCCACCGGATTCGCCGATGATCCGGTGTCAGACAAGAAGGCCCGCGAACGGCCACCGGCTGCTGCGGAGCGCCCGCGGAGCGGCAAGAAGGAACGACCTCGATGGGCGCCGAACCGCATCCCACGACCGACGCCGGGCTCGACCTGCAGGCGGAGTGGCTCGAGGCGGACGGCTGCGGCGGGTTCGCTTCGGGCACGGTCGGGGGTGCGCGCACCCGGCGCTACCACGCGCTCCTGCTCGCGGCAACGATGCCCCCCGCCGGCCGCATGGTCCTCGTGAACGGCCTGGAAGCGTGGATCGAGACGCCGGACGGTCGCTTCGCGATCTCGACCCAGCGCTACGCGCCGGATGTCGTCCATCCCGACGGCGAGCGGCGGATCAGCGGTTTCCGGGCCGAGCCCTACCCGCAGTGGAGCTTCCGCGCCGAGGACGGCACCGAGGTCGGTCACGAGATCCTGGCCGTCCACGGGCGGCCGGAGGTGGTGCTTCGCTGGCGCCTGCTCGGGGGCGAGGGGCCGGTCCGGCTCCTCGTCCGGCCGCTGCTCTCGGGCCGTGACTACCACGCGTTGCACCACGAGAACGACGGCTTCGACTTCGCTGCGGAGGTCGCGGGCCAGCGCGTGACCTGGCGACCGTACCACGACGTTCCCGCCGTCACGGCCCTCGCCAACGCCGACTATCAGGTAGATCCGCTCTGGTACCGCAACTTCCAGTACGATGCCGAGCGCGCCCGCGGCCTCGACTTCACCGAGGATCTCGCTTCGCCCGGCGTGTTCGCGTGGCGCCTCGACGAGCACGACGCCGTCCTGGTGCTGCGCGTGGAGGCGGCGCCCGCCCCGGGGGCGGAGCTCGAGGCGGACGCCGTGTCGTACGGGAACCGGCTGATCGAGCAGGAGGTGGAGCGGCGCGGGCGGTTCGCATCGCCCCTGCACCGGAGCGCGGATCAGTATGTGGTCCGGCGCGGGTCGGGCCGGACGATTGTCGCCGGCTATCCCTGGTTCACCGACTGGGGCCGCGACACGTTCATCTCGCTCCGCGGCTTCATGCTCCTTCCCGGCGGGCTGGAGCTGGCGCGGGACATCCTTTCCGCCTGGGCGCCCGCCGTCTCCGAGGGCATGCTCCCGAACCGCTTCCCCGATGCCGGCGACGTCCCCGAGTACAACTCCGTGGACGCCTCGCTCTGGTACGTGATCGTCGCCCAGGCTTTCCTGGACGCGGCCGACGCCTCGGGCCTCGCACTCGCCGACCGGGAGCGCGCCGCCCTCGATGGCGCCATCGCCAGCATCATCGCCGGCTACCGTTCGGGCACGCGGTTCGGCATCCGGATGGACGACGACGGCCTGATCGCGGCCGGCGTGCCGGGGGTGCAGCTGACCTGGATGGACGCCAAGATCGGCGACTGGGTGGTCACGCCGCGCGTCGGCAAGCCGGTCGAGATCCAGGCGCTCTGGCTCAACCTGCTGGCAGCCGCGGCGACCCGCTCGCCGGAGCTTTCGGATCTGCACCGGCGTGCCGCGGCCTCGTTCCGCGACCGGTTCTGGAACGCGGAGCGCGGCTGCCTGTTCGACGTGGTCGACGTCGACCATGTGGCCGGCCGGAACGATGACACGATCCGCCCGAACCAGATCTTCGCGGTCGGCGGCCTGCCCCATGCCCTGTTCGAGGGCGAGCAGGCGCGCCGGGTCGTGGAGGTGGTGGAGCGCGACCTTCTCACGCCGCTTGGGCTGCGCTCGCTCGCGCCGGGCGAGCCCGGCTATCGGCCGCACTTCGGCGGCGGCGTCACGGAGCGCGATTCCGCCTACCATCAGGGCACCGTCTGGCCCTGGCTGATCGGCCCGTTCGTCGAGGCGTGGCTGCGGGTGCGCGAGGGCGAGGCGGATGCCCCGCGGGAGGCCGACCAGCGCTTCCTCGCCCCGCTCCGCGCGCACCTCGCGACGGCCGGCCTCGGCCACGTCTCGGAAGTCGCCGATGCGGAGGCGCCCTACACGCCCGGCGGCTGCCCCTTCCAGGCCTGGTCGCTCGCCGCGCTGCTGCGCGCCAGCCGTCTGGTCGACGGGCCGGCGAACCAGCCCCCCCGTCCGCTCCGCCAGCGCCCGAGGTGAGGATGACGATGATGACCGACACGCCGCTCCCGACCGGGCAGGCGAACGAGATCGACGGCGCGCCCGCCGCCGCGGGCGCGGAGCGCGCGCGGCTGGCGGAGGATGCGAAGGGCGTGGCCCGCTGGAAGTTCTGGGGGCCGTACCTCTCCGAGCGCCAGTGGGGCACGGTGCGCGAGGATTACAGTCCCTACGGCAATGCCTGGGAGTACTTCAGCCACGACCAGGCGCGCTCGCGCGCGTATCGCTGGGGGGAGGACGGGCTCGCCGGAATCAGCGACGAGCAGCAGCGGCTGTGCCTGGCGCTGGCGCTCTGGAACGGGCGCGATCCGATCCTGAAGGAACGCCTCTTCGGCCTGACCAACGGCGAGGGCAATCACAGCGAAGACGTCAAGGAGCTCTATTACTACCTCGACGCCACCCCGACCAACAGCTACCTCAAGTTCCTCTACAAGTACCCGCAGGCCGAGTTCCCCTATGCCTGGCTGGTGGAGGAGAACCGCCGGCGCGGCAAGGACCAGCCCGAGTTCGAGCTGATCGACACCGGCGTCTTCGACGACGACCGCTACTTCGACGTCGAGGTCGAATACGCCAAGGCCTCGCCGGTCGACGTCCTGATGCAGGTCACGGTGCACAATCGGGGGCCCGGCGCGGCGGCCATCCACGTCCTCCCGCAGCTCTGGTTCCGGAACACCTGGGCCTGGCGGCTCGAGGGCCGGAGGCCGGGCCTGTTCGCCGCCAACGCCCGGACGATCGGTGTCCAAAGCAGGATCTTCGGCGAGTACCGGCTGCACTGCGACGGCGCGCCCGAGCTCCTGTTCTGCGACAACGACACCAACGTCCGCCGGCTCTACGGCGTCGATGCGCCGGGTCACTTCAAGGACGCCTTCCACGACTACCTGGTGCGGGGCGAGGGTGGAGCGCTGTCGCCGGCGCACGAGGGCACGAAGGCGGCGGCGTGCTACCGGTGCGAGCTGGCGCCCGATGGTCGGGCGGTGCTGCGCCTCCGCCTCGCCGCCGGGGCCCTGGACGCGCCGTTCGCCGACTTCGACGAGATCGTCGCGCGTCGCCGGGCCGAGGCCGACGGCTTCTACGACGATCTTCAGGCCGGGATCGCGGATGCCGATGCGCGCGCGGTCCAGCGCCAGGCCTTCGCCGGCATGATCTGGTCCAAGCAGTTCTTCCACTTCGACATTCCGTTGTGGCTGAACGGCGATCCGACCCAGCCGCCGCCGCCCGAAGAGCGCCGACACGGCCGCAACTGGGAGTGGCACCACCTCAACAATGCCGACGTCATCTCGATGCCGGACAAGTGGGAGTACCCCTGGTACGCCGCCTGGGACCTCGCCTTCCACACCATCCCGCTGTCGCTGATCGACGCCGAGTTCGCCAAGCAGCAGCTCGTCCTGCTGACCCGCGAATGGTACATGCACCCGAACGGCCAGATCCCGGCCTACGAGTGGCAGTTCGGCGACGTCAACCCGCCGGTCCACGCCTGGGCCGCATGGCGCATCTTCCAGATCGACCGCAAGCAGCGGGGCGATGCCGGCGATCTCGCCTTCCTCGAGCGCATGCTGCACAAGCTGACCCTCAACTTCACCTGGTGGGTCAACCGCAAGGACGGGCAGGGGCGGAACGTCTTCCAGGGCGGCTTCCTCGGACTCGACAACATCGGCGTGTTCGACCGCTCCGCCCCGCTGCCGACCGGCGGCTTCATCAACCAGGCCGACGGCACCGCCTGGATGGCGATGTACTGCCTCAATCTCATGCGGATCTCGCTCGAGCTCGCGCGGCACAACCACGTCTACGAGGACATGGCGACCAAGTTCTTCGAGCACTTCCTCTACATCGCCGCCGCGATGACCAACATCGGTGGCCAGGGCATCGGGCTCTGGGACGAGGAGGACCAGTTCTTCTACGACGAGCTCTGCCTGCCCGACGGCGAGATCATCCCGCTCAGGGTGCGCTCGATGGTCGGCCTGATCCCCTTGTTCGCGGTCGAGACGCTAGAGCCCGAGCTGCTCGACGAGCTCCCGGACTTCAAGCTCCGGATGGAATGGTTCCTCAAGTACCGCCCGGATCTCGCCGGGCTCGTTTCGCGCTGGCATGAGCCGGGGCTCGGCGACAAGCGCCTGCTCTCGCTGCTCCGCGGCCACCGCATGAAGGCGCTGCTCCGCCGCATGTTCGACGAGAGCGAGTTCCTCTCCGACTACGGCGTCCGCGCGCTCTCCAAGGCGCATCAGGCGCAGCCCTACGTCTGGCATCTGGATGGGCACGATCTCGTGGTGCGGTATCAGCCGGCCGAGTCCGACTCCGGCCTGTTCGGCGGCAACTCGAACTGGAGGGGGCCGATCTGGTTCCCGGTCAACTATCTTCTGATCGAGTCGCTGCAGAAATTTCACCATTACTATGGTGACGGCTTCAAGATCGAGTGCCCGACCGGCTCCGGCCGTTACCTCACGATCGAGCAGGTCGCGGAGGAGCTGACGCGGCGCCTCACCCGGATCTTCCTGCGTGGCGCGGACGGCCGGCGCGCGTTCCTGGGCGGCAACGACAAGCTGCAGCACGACCCGCACTTCAAGGACCACATCCTGTTCTACGAATACTTTCACGGCGACAACGGTCGCGGCGTCGGCGCCTCGCACCAGACCGGCTGGACCGGGCTGGTCGCGAAGCTCCTCCACCCCCGCCGTCGGGAAGGCGAGCCTCACCCGGACCTGGACCGCGGCGGATGATGCGCAGCACGGCAGGCGGCCTTTCGAGCTGCGCCCTCGCTTCCCGGACCGCCGACGGCCGTCCGCGCGCGATCGGGCCGGACACGGCGCCGGACTACGACGACCGGCTCGCCGCCGGCTCGGCGCTGCCGAACAGGCCTTTCGGCCGCAGCCGCAGGACCACGATCAGGAGCAGCGCCATGAGGAGCTGGCTGAGGCCATAGAGCCCGAGGCTCTCCTCGACCGGCCGCAGCCCCTCCGACAGCAGGCTCAGCGCGACCGCGGCGAGGACCGCGCCGGTGATGCTGCCGAGCCCGCCGACGACGATCATCACGACGAGGTTGAAGGCGAGCGGGATGCCGTAGCTGCCGGGGGTGATGACCGAGATGAGATGCACGGTGAGCGCGCCCGCGATGCCGGCGAGGACGGCGCCGGCGACGAACGCCGTGAGCTTCAGGGCGAAGGCGTCGATCCCCATGCAGCGGGCCGCCATCTCGTTCTCGCGGATCGCCATCATGGCGCGGCCGGCCGAGGCGTGCTTGAGGCGCCAGGCGAGGACGACGGTGAGGCCGGTCGCGAGCCAGACCATCCAGAGCTCGGTCAGGCGCGGCACGCCGGAAAGGCCGAGGCCGCCCCGGGTCCAGCCGTCGAGGTTGTTGGTGACGACGCGGACGATCACGATCAGGCCGAGGGTGGCGACCGCGAGGTAGTGGCCGCGCAGCCTGAGCACCGCGACCCCGACCACGAGCGCGACCAGACCCGCGCCGAGCGCGCCGACCAGCAGCGCCGGCAGGAGCGGCCATTCGGCGCCGGCGAGAACAGCCGGCAGCTCCGGCATCATGAAGCCCTTGCGCCGCGCCGGGTAGGTCAGAATCGCGGCGAGGTAGGCGCCGACGGTCATGAAGGCGGGGTGGCCGAGCGAGAAAAGACCGGTGAGGCCGTTGGTCACCTGCAGGCTGACCGCGAGCATCACGTTCAGGAGGATCAGGCAGGCCAGCGTGAGCAGGTAGGCGTCGAGGTGGCCCGGCAGCCACAGGCTGAGCAGGGTCCCGGCGGCGAGCACCAGGGCCCCGAGCCCGGTCGAGACACTCACGCCCGCTCCTCCTCGCTCCGCCCGAGCAGGCCGTTCGGCATCACCAGGAGGACGACGATCAGGAGCAGGAAGACGAAGGCGTCGCGGTAGCCGGCGAGGGCGGGCGGCAGGAGGCCCACGAACATCACCTCCGCGATGCCGAGCAGGTAGCCGCCGAGCATCGCCCCGGTGATCGAGCCGACCCCGCCGATCACGCAGGCGACGAACGCCTTGAGGCCCGGCTGGAAGCCCATCAGCGGGTCGATCTGGCCGAAGCGCCCGCCCCAGAGCAGGCCTGCGAGCGCCGCGATCGCGCTGCCGATCGCGAAGGCGAGCATGATGGTGCGGTCGACCGGGATCCCGACCAGGCGCGCCGCCTGCAGGTTGTCGGCGGTCGCCCGCATCGCGATCCCGACCCGGCTGTGGCGGGCGAGGAAGACGAGCGCGGCGCACACCGCGACCGAGACCAGGATGATGACGAGGTCGATCGCGCCGACGTTGGCCGGGCCGAGCGCGACGCGGGCGCGAAGCAGGTCCGGGAACATGAAGTTGCGCGGCTGGCCGGAGACGGTCATCAGCATCGCGTTCTGGATCGCGATCGCGACCGCGAGGGTGGCGATGAAGCCGCTCACCTGCGGGGCCCCTCGCATCGGGCGGAAGATGGCGCGCTCGATGGTGATGCCGGCGAGCGCTCCGACCGCGATCACGAACAGGAAGACCAGCGGCCACGGGACCCCGGCGGCGACCAGGCCGAGGGTCGCGAAGGCGCCGAGCATCATGACGTCGCCGTGGGCGAAGTTGATCAGCCGGACGATGCCGTAGATCATCGAGAAGCCGATCGCGACCAGGGCGTAGAGGCTGCCGAGCATCACGCCGTTGATGAGCTGCTGGAGGTGGTAGCCGCTCATGCCGTCCCACCCGCGTGATGGGCGCCTCCGGCGAGGCCGAGATAGGCGTCCTTGACCCTGGGATCGCGGAGCAGCTCAGGGCCGCTGCCGCTCCGGCTGACCGATCCGGTCTCGATCACGTGGGCCCGGTCCGCGAGCTCGAGCGCGGCGCCCGCGTTCTGCTCGACGAGGAGGACCGTGATCCCCTCGGCCGCGATCTCGCGGATGGTGGCGAAGATCCGCTCGACCAGGTTCGGGGCGAGGCCGAGCGAGGGCTCGTCGAGCAGCAGCACCCGTGGCCGCGCCATCAGCGCCCGGCCGATCGCGAGCATCATCTGCTCGCCGCCGGACAGGCTTCCGGCCCACTGTCCCGAGCGCTCGCCGAGCACCGGGAAGAGGTCGATCATGCGCTCCCGGTCGCTGGCGACCGCCGTCCGGTCGCGGCGGTGGTAGGCGCCGATCATCAGGTTCTCCTCGACCGTCAGGCTCGCGAACACCTGCCGTCCCTCGGGGCAATGGGCGACGCCGAGGGCGACGATCTCGTCCGGGCGGAGCCTCGTGAGCTCGTGGCGGCGATCGTCGGCATGGAGCGTGATCCGCCCGGCGCGGGCGGCGAGCAGCCCCGAGACCGCCATCAGCGTCGTCGTCTTGCCGGCGCCGTTGGCGCCGATCAGGGCCGTGATCCTGCCGGCCGGGACGTCGAGACTGAGCGCGCGGAGCACGTGGCTCGGCCCGCGGTGGACGTCCAGGCCGGCGATCTCAAGCATCGGCGGCGGTCCAGCCGGCGCCGAGGTAGGCCTCGACCACCGCCGGATCGTGCAGCACCTCGTCGGGGGTGCCGGCGGCGAGGAGCTCGCCCTTGCTGATCGCCTGCACCCGATGGCAGAGCCCGGCGACGAGCCGCATGTCGTGCTCGACGACGATGATCGCGAGGCGGCGCTCGCCGTGCAGCCGGGCGATCATCCGGACCAAGGCACCGGTCTCGTTCGGGTTCATGCCGGCTGCGGGCTCGTCGAGGAGCAGGACCCGCGGGGCGGTCGCGAGCGCGCGCGCGATCTCGACCATCCGTTGCCGGCCGTAGGCGAGATCGCCGGCCCGTTCCCCCGCCACCGCCTCG
>DASUSF010000453.1:0-14840 GCA_036375275.1 Geminicoccaceae bacterium
CGCCCGCCCCGATTCGCAGCACCTCATCCGCCACCGGTGATCACCAGCCTCGAGCGCTCGCCCGAGTAGCGGACCAGCGCCGCGACCCGGTAGAGGCCGTGCACGAACTTGCCGTAGGGCATGGTGACGAACAGGGCGAAGACGAAGCCGAGGTGGAGGGCGAGCAGGAGCCCGATGGCCGGCGTGGCGCGCAGCACCAGGAGGAGGAGGCCGGTGAGCCCGGCGAGCAACAGCATCCGGATGAAGGCCACGTCCATTCCCTGCTGAGCCGGCGCCCGGGGCGCCGGCTCGCGCTTTCGCCTCTCCCGGAGCAGCCCGATCGGGCCGACCACGAGCCCGATCCCGCCGAGCGGGCCGAGCACGACCGGGTGGTCCCACCACAAAACCGTAGTGCCGGACCGGGTCCGCCCGAAGCGCGCCAGCTCCTCGTCGGTCTCGCCGCCGGTCACCCGGATCAGGTCGTCGAAGGACTCCTCCTCGGGGTACGGGCCGGTCAGGACCTCGCTCGGCGCGTCGTGAGCGACCCGCATGTTCCGGGTGTGGCGGGCGTTGCCGCCGCGATAGAACCTCGGCGCGCCCTCCAGCACGAGCACGGACGCGCCGCCGGGCCGGGCGGTGATCGCGGCGCAGAGGGCGGCGTTGCCGATGCCCGCCACCAGGATATCGTAACGGTCCGGCTCGCCCGCTGCGCCCGCCATCAGAGCTCGCGGAGCGCGTTGAACTGGTCGACGTAGCCCGAGCCGTCGATCCTGACCCCGATCACGGTCGTCCGCTCGGAGCGGGCGGCGGTCGCGAGCGCGTCGCCGAGACCGTGCTCGTTGTCCACCACCGTGCCGTCGGCGCCGAAGCCCTGGGCGATCCTCTCCCAGTCGCAGCCGCCGAGCCCGACGCCGTAGAGCGGGATGCCCTTGATCTCCTGCTTCACCCGGATGAGCCCGATCTCGGCATCGTCGAAGACCACGATCGTGACCGGGAGCTTCTCGCGCACCGAGGTCTGGAGCTCGGCCACGGCCATGAGGAAGCCGCCGTCGCCGGTGAAGGCGACCACCGGGCGGTCGGGGTAGGCGAGCCTAGCGCCGAGCGCCCCCGGCACCGCATAGCCCATCGAGCCGAGGCCGTTCGAGGTCAGGAACTCGCG
Source organism: Geminicoccaceae bacterium (assembly GCA_036375275.1). Taxonomy (GTDB): domain Bacteria; phylum Pseudomonadota; class Alphaproteobacteria; order Geminicoccales; family Geminicoccaceae; genus DASUSF01. Next base: position 1,139 of record DASUSF010000453.1, read on the forward strand.
CGGGCCATACGACTGCCACTTCTGCACCACGAGCAGCCGGCTGGCGCCGGCGTCGCAGGTGGCGATCGTCTCCCGCGGCAGCACCTCGCGCGCGACCTCCATGGCGCGCTGCGGCGAGAGCCCGCGGCTCGGCGTGTCCAGCGCACGCGCCACGTCGCCGCGGAAGGTGGCCGCCGCCTTCTCGCCCCAGCCGCTGCCGCCGGCGCACCATTCGGCGAGCCGCGCGAGGACCGCCTTCAGGCCGCCCACCACCTCGAGCCGCGCCGGCACCAGCGCATCGAGCGAGGGGACCGGGGCGAGCGCGATGACCGGGATGTCGTAGGGCCAGGGCTTCGGCTGCAGCTCGACCCCGTCGAGCCCGACCGTGACGATCAGGTCGGACTGCTCGACCAGCTTCCGCTCGATCAGGCCGCCGATGATGCAGCCGGCGCGGAGCGGATGGTCCTCGGGGATCATGCCCTTGCACTTGGAGGTCACCAGCACCGGCGCGCCGAGCTGCTCCGCGAGATGCACGAGCTCCGCGGACGCCCGCTCCCAGAGCACGCCGAGACCCGCGAGGATGATCGGCCGCCTCGCCCCGTCGATCTCGCGGATCGCCGGCACGAGGTCGTCCCGGTCCGGCCCGGCACGGAGGTGGTTCGGCAGCAGCGGGGGCGGGGCCTTGAGCGCGCCCGCCTCCTTCGTGGTCTCGCTCTGCGGCAGGTCGAACTGGACCGGGCCGGGCGGCAGCGCGGTCGTGGTCCGCATCGCGCGGCGGATCTGCTGCTGGACCGTCCCGGCGTCGATCGTGGTGCCCCACTTGGTGATCGGGCCGTAGATGGCGCGGTGGTCGAGCCGCTGGCGGAGCCCGACCTCGTGCGCCGTGGTCGAGTAGCGGTCGGTGATCGCGATCAGGGGCGCCCGGTCGAGGAACGCGTGGGCGATGCCGTTCACCATGTTGGCGGCACCCGGGCCGCGGGTCGAGAGGCACACCCCGGGCGCGCCGGTGATCTCGCCCCAGGTCGAGGCCAGCATCGCGCCCGCGACCTCCTGCTTGATCAGGATGAAGCGCATGTCGCGCTGGCGCGCGGCCTCCATCAGCTCGACCGACTCGCCACCCGGATGGCCGACCAGGAACGGCGTCCCGGCCTCCTTGAACGCGTCCGCCAGGACCTCGACGGTGGTCGGCATGGCTCTTGTCCTCCCCCAGCCCGGTCAGCCGACGTGCCAGTACAGCCCCTTCGGCTCCATGTAGACGGTCATGCCCTGGCGCCCCTTCTCGCGCCCGATCCCGCTCTGCTTGAAGCCCCCGAAGGGGGTCGAGATCGAGAGCTCCTTGTAGGTGTTGATCCAGACCGTTCCGGCGCGGAGCGCCCGGCCGACCCGCCACGCCTTCCGGTAGTCGCCGGTCCAGATCCCGGCCGCGAGGCCGAAGTCGCTGTCGTTCGCCTGAGAGACGAGGTCGGCCTCGTCCTCGAACGGCAGGACGACGACCACCGGGCCGAAGATCTCCTCCCGGCAGACCCGCGCCCGGTTGCTGACGCCGGTGATCACGGTCGCGGGGTAGTAGGCGCCGGCGGCGAGGTCGCCGCCGGTCGGGATCTCGCCCCCGGTGACCACGCGGCCGCCCTCGGCGCGCGCGCTTTCGACATAGCCGTGGACGCGGTCGCGCTGGGCGAGGCTCGCCATCGGGCCGATCTTCGTCCCCTCGGCATCGGGCGGCCCGAGCCGGTACGCTTCGGCCTCGCGGATCAGGCGCCCGAGGAAGGCGTCGAAGACCGTCCGCTCGACCAGGACCCGCGAGCCCGCGATGCAGGACTGGCCGGCGCCCGAGAAGATCCCGGAGGCGACGCCCGCGACCGCGGCATCGAGGTCGGCGTCGGCGAACACGATGTTCGGCGACTTGCCGCCGAGCTCGAGCACCACCGGCTTGAGCCTCCGGCCGCAGGCCTCGGCGATGGCGCGCCCGGCCGCCGTGCCCCCGGTGAAGCTCACCATGTCGACGCCCGCGTGCTCGACCAGCATCCGGCCGACCTCGCCCGCCCCGGTCACGACGTTCAGGACACCCGCCGGCAGCTCCGCCTCGAGCGCGAGCCGCGCGTACTCGAGGGCGACCTGCGGCGTCACCTCGGACGGCTTGAGGATCACCGTGTTGCCCGCGGCCAGGATCGGCGCGAGCTTCTGCGCCTCGAGCGTGAGCGGCGAGTTCCAGGGCGTGATCGCGGCCACGACGCCGACCGGCTCGTAGACCGTCATGGTGACGCTGCCGCCGCGCTGCGTGGTGAGTTCGCTCTCGAAGGTCTCAGAGACCGCGGCGTAGTAGCGGAACGTGCCGGCGGCGCTCCTCGCCTGCGCCCGGCACTCGCCGATGGTCTTGCCGTTGTCGCTCATCTGGACGCGTGCCAGATGCTCGGCATCGCGCGCGATCAGGTCGGCGAGACGGGCGAGATGGCGCGCCCGCTCGTGCGGCTTGAGCGCGGCCCAGGCCGGATCCTCGAGCGCGGCGCGCGGGGCGGCGACCGCATCGTCGGCGTCCTCGGCCGAGGCGGCGGCGAAGCGGGCGATCTCCCGCCCGGTCGCTGGGTCGCTCGAGGCGAAGCTCGCGCCGGATCCGGTGACCCAGCGGTTGCCGATCATGAACGGGCGGACGCCCATCGGCCAATCCCCACGCTCAGGCTGCGGCCGGGCGCCGCCGGGGCGGCACCACCACGTCGCCCGGCGGCAGCGCGTCGCCGGCGAGCCAGGCCCGGGTGTTCAGGATCGCGCGCTCGACCAGCGAAGCGAAGTTGTCGATCGTGGCGCCTGCGCAGTGCGGCGTGACGATGGTCTGCTCGAGCGCGAGCAGCGGGTTGCCCGCCGGCGGCTCGCTCGAGAAGGCGTCGAGCGCGGCTCCGAACAGATGGCCCCGCTCGAGGGCCGCGGCCAGCGCCGCCTCGTCGACCAGCCCGCCCCGGGCGCAGTTCACGAGGATGGCGCCCTGCTTCATCGCGGCGATCCGGCGGGCGTCGATCAGCCCCCTGGTCTCCGGCATCAGCGGCAGATGGAGCGAGAGGACGTCGGCGGCGCGGATCAGCTCGTCGAGGTCCGCATGGCGAACGCCGAGCTCGGCCTCGACCTCGGCCGGCGCCCGCGCCGGGTCGTAGTACAGGATCTCGACCCCGAAGCCCTGGAGGAGGGTCGCGACGGCGCGGCCGATGGCGCCGAAGCCGACCAGGCCCACCGTCTTCCCCTTCAGGTGCCGGTTGACGCCCCGGCACGACTCCTTGTCCCAGCGGCCTGCCCTGACGTCACGGTCGAGCACCGGCAGCCGCCGGCAGGCGGCGAGCATCAGCATCACCGTGTGCTCGGCGACCGGGATCGCGTTGCCCGCCGCCAGCCGGGCCACCCCGATGCCGCGGGCGGCGCAGACCTCGAGATCGATCCGGTCGACGCCGGCGCCGAGCTTCTGGACGAAGCCGAGCGAGGGGGCCGCGCCGAGCAGGTCCGCCCCGACCGGGGTCGCCATGACGAACGCGACCGCGGCGGATCCGAACGCCTCCCTGTGCGCGTCGATGCTCCGGTCCCTGGCCACGTCCAGGCGCCAGCCCGCCGGCAGCGCGTCCCGGATCGCCTCGACGATCCGCGGATGGAACGGGTCGATGATCGCGACCCGGGTCTCGGCCATGCCCTCGCTCGTCCCCCGCGGCGGTCGGCCCGTGACGCCTTTGCGACCGTCGTTCTATGGAAGGGTCCCAAGTATGACAAGCCGGGCCGCCCCGATCGGTTCCGGCGGCGGCATCCTCGGCCACATCTGACCGCCGCGGCTCCGCCCGCTCAATCGGTGACGGCTGCCGCCTCGCCCGGGCGACTCGGGCGGAGGAACTTCCCGAACACCACCGGCACCAGCAGGCCGACGAGCGCGAAGACCCAGAGCCCGATCGCGAGCGGGCTCGAGACCAGGACGGTCCAGTCGCCGTTGCTGATGTTGAGCGCGCGCCGCAGGTTCTCCTCCATCAGCGTGCCGAGCAGCAGGCCCAGAATCACCGGCACCAGCGGCACCTCCATCTTGCGCAGGATGTAGCCGCCGACGCCGAAGGCGATCATCAGGTAGAGGTCGAACAGGCTGTGGCTGATCGAGTAGATGCCGACGAAGCCGACCATGCCGACGATCGGCATCAGGATGTGCGACGGCACCATCAGCACCCGGGCGAACAGCCCGACCATCGGCAGGTTCATCACCAGCAGCATGAAGTTGCCGATGAAGAGCGCCGCGATCAGGCCCCAGACCACGTCCGGGTTCTCCTGGAAGAGCAGCGGCCCGGGGGTGATGTTCATGGCCATCAGCATGGCGAGCAGGACCGCGGTCGTGCCGCTGCCGGGGACGCCGAGCGTCAGCATCGGGATCAGTGCGCCGCCCGCCGCCCCATTGTTGCCGGCCTCGGGTGCGGCGACCCCGCGCGGGTCGCCGGTGCCGAACGTGCCCCGCCGGTCGAAGAAGCGCTTTTCCAGGGTGTAGGCAGCGAAGCTGCCGAGGGAGGCGCCGGCCCCGGGCAGGACCCCGCAGACGAAGCCGATCACGCTGCCCCGGAGCGTGGTGGGCGCGATCGTCCGGAGCATCTCGACCGTGACCCGGGCCTTGCTCAGCTCGACCTTCTCGATCCGCCCCGCCGCGCGCTCCTCGATGAAGAACAGGATCTCGCTGATCGCGAACATGCCGACGATCGCGACCAGGAAGTCGATCCCCTCGAACAGCTCCATGTGGTTGAAGGTGTAGCGCGGGATGCCGGTGCCGTGCTCGAGGCCGACCGTGCCGATCATCAGGCCGAGCGCCGCCGCCATCAGCGACTTCATCTGGTTGCGGCTGGTCAGCCCGCCGATGGTGGTGAAGGCGAGAACGAAGAGCGCGAAATACTCGGCCGGCCCGAACAGCAGCGCGAACTTCGCGAGCAGCGGCGCGAACAGGAGGAGGCCGACGGTCGCGATGAAGCCGCCGATGAAGGACGCGATCGCGGAAATGGCGAGCGCCTCGCCGGCCTTGCCCTGCCGGGCCATCGGGTAGCCGTCGAGGGTGGTCATCAGCGCCGGCTCGTCGCCCGGGATGTTGAGCAGGATGCTCGAGATGCGGCCGCCGTACATGGCGCCGTAGTAGACGCTCGCGAGCAGGATCAGCGCCGAGGCCGGGACCAGGTTGAGGCTGAAGGCCAGCGGGATGAGGATCGCGACGCCGTTGGTGGGGCCGAGCCCCGGCAGCGCGCCGATGATCGTGCCGAGGAACGCGCCCAGCAGCGCCAGCGCGAGGTTCTGCGGGGTCAGCGCGACCGAGAAGCCGAAGAGCAGGAGATCGAGCGCCTCCATCAGATGACGTCGAGCGGGCCGAGCGGCAGGGGCAGGCCGAGCACCTGGTCGAACAGGGTGTAGAGCGCGATCGCGACCAGAGCGCCGTTGACCACCGCTCCGACCGGTCGTGCGCCCAGGCGCCAGCCGATGAAGGCGACCGCCGCGAACGTGGCGAGGACGAAGCCGATCGCCTCGAGCACCATGGCGTAGGCGATCAGCACGAGGATGGTCGCCGCCATCTCGAGCATATGACGGCGGTCGGGCCAGTGCGGCGACGGGTCGGGCCGCACGACCAGGTAGATGCCGGCGATCCCGAGCACGATCGCCAGCAGGTAGGGGAAGGTGCTGGCACCGAGCGGGTCCATCGCGACCTGCAGCCCGGACTCGAAGGTCCGGGCATACAGGCCGTAGGCGAGCGCCAGGATCAGCGCGAACGCCCCGAGGACCCGATCGCTCACTGGATCAGCCCGATCTCCCGCGACAGCTCGGCGATTTCCTGGATCTCCTGGTCGACGAAGCTCTGCAGTTCCTCGCCGGACTTGTGGAACTCGGCGAGGCCGTTGGCTGCCATGATCTGCTGCCACTCCTCGGAGTCGTGCACCTGATTGAGCGCCGAGACCCAGAAGTCATACGCCTCGTCGGAGATGCCGCCGGGCAGGTAGAACCCGCGCCAGTTCGGCATGACCACCTGGTAGCCCTGCTCGACCGCCGTCGGGTATTCGTTGAACTTGCCTTCCAGCCTCTCCTCGGCGAGCACCGCGAGCACCCGCAGCGCGCCCCCCTGGATCTGGCCGATGACCTCGCTGAGATCGCCTGCCATCACGTCGACGTGGCCGCCGAGCAGCGCGGTCATGGCGGGGCCGCCGCTGTTGAACGAGACGTACTTGATGTCGGTGATGTTCTCCATGCCGCCCTGGCGGGCGACCCTGAGGATCTTCAGGTGGTCGAAGCCGCCGATCGCGCTCGCGCCGCCGACCGACACCTGGCCCGGATCCTCCTTGAGCGCCGCGACGAGGTCGTCGAGGGTCTGGTATTCCGAGTCCTCTTTCACCACGAGCACGCCGTAATCCGCGCCGAGGGAGGCGGCCCAGCGCACCTGATCGGCGGTCATGCCGACGAACTGCTCCTGCGCGAGCCGCGTCGTGGTGGCGGTGCTCGCGGCGACGATCAGGTTGGGATCGTCGTTGCGCTTGCTGACCACGTAGCTGTACGCGACGCCGCCGCCGGCGCCCGGCATGTTGGTGACCTGGATGTTGGACGGCACGAGGCCGAGGTCGTAGAGGACCTTGCTCGTCTGGCGGCAGGTGAAGTCCCAGCCGCCGCCCGGATCGGCGGGGGCGAGGCACTCGGGGTTCTCAGGCTCGAACGCATGCCCGAGGCCGGCCGGTGCCGCGAGCGCGCCCACCACCAGCACCTGGGCCAGAACGCGACGGCGGAACGTCGTCATCATCGCCTCCCCTTTTTTGTAATGGTCTCCCGAACCTCGTCCAAGCGTAAGGTCATGGGGGCAGATGTAAAGGCTCCGCCGAAGAGGGCGAAGTCCGCGTCCTGCTCGCGGCTCGAGCCAATCAGCTCCGGGCGTGGGCGCGGAGAAAGCTCCCGACCGCATGCCGGACGGTCAGGGCGATCTCCCCGGCCGACGGTTCCGCGACGCCGAGCAGCGCGCGGAAATGGACGTGGCCCGTGAGCGCGCCCAGGAACTGTTCGGCCGAAAGCACCGGATCGGGCACGGCGAGCGTTCCCCGCCGATCCTGCTGCTCGAAGTAGCCCGCGAGCCGGCGCACCGCCTGTCCCGGCCCGGCGCGGTACACCGCCTCCGCCAGATCCGGGAAGCGCGGCGCCTCGGTGACGAGCATCCGGTGCAGGGCGAGGGACTCCGGGTCGAGCACGAGGGCGAGGAAGCGTTCACCGAACTGGCTCAGGGTCCGCGCCGGATCGCTCAGCCCCGGCTCGCGCTCGACGAGCACGGTCAGGAACTCCTCGGAGCAGGCTTCGATGATCGCCCGGAACAGCCCTTCCTTGTTGCCGAAGTGGTTGTAGACAGTCTGCTTCGACACCCCGGCCTCGGCCGCGACCAAGTCCATGCTCGCGCGGTAGCCGTCCCGCAGGAAGACCCGCCGCGCCGCCTCGGAGATCATGTCGTGCTTGGGGCTCGCCGCGAGGTGGAGCACGCTGCTCATGGCAGGGACGCCGCTGCCGGTCCGGCCACCGGGCGGCGCGCCCCTCGGACCCCGCTCATTCCGCGGCCTCCAGGACCGGCTCGTCCCGGCGCGGCGCCACCTCGAGCTTCCGCGCCGCCGGCTGCTCCCGGTAGGTCAGGTAGGTGTAGACGGTCGGGATCACGAACAGGGTGAAGAACGTGCCGACGAGCACGCCGCCGACGATCACCGCGCCGATGTCCTGCCGGCTCTGCGCACCGGCTCCGGTCGCGATCGCGAGCGGCACCGCGCCGAGCACCATGGCGCCCGTGGTCATCAGGATCGGCCTGAGCCGGAGCACCGACGCCTCGACCACGGCATCGAAAATGGAGCGCCCCTGCTCGCGCAGCTGGTTCGAGAACTCGACGATCAGGATGCCGTGCTTGGTGATCAGACCGATCAGCGTGACCAGCCCGACCTGGCTGTAGATGTTGAGCGTGCCGCCCATCAGCCAGAGCATCAGCAGCCCGCCGGTGATCGAGAGCGGCACGGTCAGCATGATGATGAACGGGTCGCGGAAGCTCTCGAACTGGGCGGCCAGGACCAGGTAGATGAAGCCGAGGGCGAGGCCGAAGGTCAGGTACAGCCCCGAGCTCGAATCCCGGAACTCGCGCGACAGGCCGGCATAGTCGGTCTGGGTGCCGGCGGGCAGGACGTCGTCCGCGATCTGATCCATGAAGGCGAGCGCGTCGCCGAGCGAATACCCCGGGGCGAGGTTCGCGGTGATCGTCGCCGAACGCAGCTGGTTGAAGTGGTTCAGCTCCTGCGGCGCCACCGTCTCGTCGATCTCCACGAGGTTGGCCAGCTGGACCATGTCGCCGCCGGTGCCGCGCACGTAGATCTTGCGGAGATCGTCCGGCGTCGCGCGATCGACGTCCGCAACCTGCACGATCACGTCGTACTGCTCGCCGTTCTGCTTGAAGCGGGTGACCTGGCGGCCGCCCAGCATGGTCTCGAGGGTCCGCCCGAGCGTGGAGACGTCCACGCCCACGTCGGCCACCTTGTCCCGCTGCACCTGGACCTTGAGCTGCGGCTTGTTGAGCTTGAGGTCGGTGTCGAGGTTGGCGAAGCCCGGGTACTCCGCGGCCTGCGCCATGAACGCGTCGACCAGCTCCTGCAGCCGCTCGTAGGACTGGGTCGTCTGGATGACGAAGTTGACCGGCTTGTCGGCGATGCTCTGACCGAGTGGCGCCGGACTGATCGGGAAGGCCATGACGCCCGGCACGCCGAACATCTTGGGCGCCAGCTCGTCCGCGATCTCCTGCTGGCTGCGCTCCCGCTCGTCCCAGGGCGTCAGCTTCGCGAACGAGATCCCGCGCGCGACGGTCGGGAAGCCCGCGACCACGAAGTAGTCCCGGATCTCCGGAACGTCCGTGTAGAGCTCCTCGATCTGTCGGCCGTACTTGTCGGTGTAGTCGATCGTGGCACCCTCCGGAGCGAGGAAGATGCCGATCACCGTTCCCTGGTCCTCGAACGGCGCCAGCTCCGACTTGATGGTCGTGAACAGGAAGTAGCTGCTGCCGGCGACGGCGAGACCCACGAGCAGGATCAGCGGCCGCGCCCGGAGCGCGCCGCGCAGGACGCGCCGGTAGCCGTTCGTGAGCCGGACCAGCACCCACTCGATGGCGTTGTAGAACCAGCCGTGCCGCTCCTGGTGGCGGAGCAGCTTCGAGCACATCATGGGGGTGAGCGTCAGCGCGACGAAGCCCGAGACCAGGACCGCGCCGGCGAGCGCCAGCGCGAACTCGGTGAACAGCCGCCCGGTCGTGCCGGTCATGAAGGCGATCGGGGTGTAGACGGCGGCGAGCGTCAGCGTCATCGAGATGATCGCCGTGCCGATCTCGCGCGAGCCCTTGAAGGCGGCCTCGCGCGGCGGAATGCCGGATTCCACGTGGCGGAAGATGTTCTCGAGCATGACGATGGCGTCGTCGACCACGAGGCCGATCGCCAGCACCATGGCGAGCAGGGTCAGCGTGTTGATGCTGAAGCCGAAGAAGTACATCAGCCCGAACGCGCCGATCAGCGAGACCGGGATCGTGACGATCGGCACGATGGTCGCGCGCAGCGAGCGCAGGAACAGGAAGATGATCAGGACGACCAGCGCCACCGCCTCGCCGATCGTCCGATAGACGTTGTCGATCGAGGCGTCGATGAAGACCGAGGTGTCGTGCGCGATCGCGACGTCCATGCCTTCGGGCAGGCTGTCGACGATCCGGGGCAGGCGGTCGCGGATCTCCGCCGACACGTCGAGCGGATTGGCGGTCGCCTGCTTGACGACGCCGAGCGCGATCGCCGGATCGCCGTTGAAGCGGACGGTCCGCCGCTCGTTCTCGGCGCCGATCTCGGCGCGGCCGACGTCCTGGAGGCGGACCAGGTAGCCGTTGACCTGCCGGATGATCAGCTCGTTGAACTGCTCGGGGGTCCTGAGATCGGTCTCGGAGAGGACCGTGAACTCCCGCTGTTGGCTCTCGATCAGGCCGGCCGGGATCTCGACGTTCTGGCGCCTGAGCGCATCCTCGATGTCCTGAGGCGTGAGGTCGTAGGCCGCGAGCCTGAGCGGATCCAGCCAGATCCGCATCGAGTAGCGACGCTCGCCCAGGATCCGGACCTCGGCGACACCGGGCAGGGTCTGCAGCTGGTCCTTGACGTAGCGGTCGGCGTAGTCGGTGATCTCGAGCGGGCTGTGCCGGTCGCTCGAGAACGCCATGTAGAGGAACGGCTGGGCGTCGGCCTCGACCTTCTGGATGATTGGCTCGTCGATCTCGTCCGGGAGGTTGCCGCGGACCCGGCTCACCCGGTCGCGCACGTCGCTCGCCGCCACGTCGGGGTCGCGGTCGAGGTTGAACTTGATCGTGATCTGGCTCTGCTCCTGCCGGCTGATCGAGCTGATCACGTCGATCCCCTCGATGCCGGCGAGCGAGTCCTCCAGGACCTGGCTCACCTGGGTCTCGATGATCTCCGCCGACGCGCCCGGATAGCGGGTCTCGACGTTCACGACGGGCGGGTCGATGTTCGGGTACTCGCGGACCGTCAGGCGGTCGTACGACACGATGCCGATCAGCACGATGATCAGGCTGAGGACGGTCGCGAGGACCGGCCGGCGGATGCAGAGGTCGGAGATCGACATGGGCGTCAGGACACCTGCTCGGCGTCGATCGGCTGCACCGGCGCGCCGTCACGGATCTTCTGGTGGCCGCCGGTCACGACCACGTCGCCTGCGGCGAGGCCGGTGGTGATCTCGGCCTCGCCCGCCCGGCGCTGACCGACCTCGACCGGGCTCATGACGGCTTTGCCATCCACGACCTTGAAGACGAAGAACTCCTCGCCCCGCGGCACCAGCGCCTGTTCCGGGATCACGATCGCGTCGTCGCGCCGGTCGACGATCAGGCGGACGCGGGCGAACTGGCCGGGACGGAGCGCCCGGTCCTCGTTCGAGGCCTGGGCACGGACCGCCACGCTCCGGCTCGCCGGATCCACCTTCGGATCGATCGCCGTGACTTCGCCGCTGAAGCTCCGGCCCGGCAGGGAATCGACGGTAACCCCCACCTCCTGGCCGGTCTCGAGCATGGGGAGGTAACGTTCGGCGACCCGGAAATCGACCTTGATCGGCTCCAGGTTCTCGAGGTTCACGAGCGGCTGGCCGGGGGTCACGTATTCGCCGGCGCTGACCCGACGCAGACCGAGCACGCCCTCGAAGGGCGCGCGGATGTCGGTCTTCTCGAGGCGCGCCCGGGCCAGGCCCGCGGCCGCCCGTGCGGTGCCGAGCTCGGCTCGCGCTTCATCGCGGTTGGCGACCGTGCCGACGTTCCGCTCGAGCAGTTCGGTGGCGCGCTCGTAGTTGCTCTGGCTGAGCGCGAGGCGCGCCTCGGCCTCGTCGAGCTCCGCCTGCCAGATCGAATCGTCCAGCTCGAACAGCAGCGCGCCCTCCTCGACCGGCTCGCCCTCCTCGAAGTGGATGGCGCTGATCAGGCCCGCGATCTCGACGCTGACGTTTACCGACTCGTTGGAGCGAAGGGCGCCGGCGACGACCACCTCGTCGGTCAGCGACTGGGCGTCGGCCGTCACCGTCTCCACCGGCGTCGCCGGCTTCTCGGCGCTCGGCTGCGCGGCGGCCGGCGGTGCAACCGCGGCATCACGCTGAAACCAGAACCACCACGCGCCGGCTCCGGCCACCAGCAGGACCAGGGCCAGCGCCGCGCCACCTCGCCACAGCTTGCTCACGATCGGGCATCCGATTGGACTGTACCGTCTAGTTTGGTCGCGACGGACGCAGTGTCAATGGCGGCGGGCGATCGTTTTTGAGCGCCACCGCCGGGGGCTCGAGCCGATGCCGCCGGGCGGCCCGGACCAGGTTTTGCAGGAACGCCGCCTCCAGTTCTCGGCGGAACCCCGCTCCGAAAGGAGTAAATCGCCGAGCAGGGCGACGATGCGCTCCAGGCGGGGAACGGGACCATGCGCGGGTCGTTTCGTTTACAGGAAGATCTTCAAGCGAAGGAGAGCCGAGATGCTTGGTCGTTTGATGACGAGCACCGCGATGCTTCTGCTGCTCAGCGGCGCGGCCGCCGCCCAGCAGCAGACCCAGCCGCCGCCGACGCAGGGCCAGACGCAGCCGGCCGAGCAGGCACAGCAGCAGCCCGTGCAGACACCTCCGCCGACCGACGCGGCGAAGGAGCAGCCGAGGGATACCCCGGAGCAGTCCACGGAGCAGACGCAGGAGGAGCCTGCCCAGGATCCCGCCCAGCAGACCGAGCAGGCTCAGCAGCGACTCGAGCAGGAGCAGGAGCAGCAGGCCGAGGAGCAGCCCGCGGAAGAGCCTGCCACCGAGCAGGCGGAGGAGCAGCCCGCCGAGGAGCCTGCGACCGAGCAGGCCGAGGAGCAGCCCGCCGAGGAGCCTGCGACTGAGCAGGCGGCCGAGGAGCCGGCGGAAGGTGAGGAGCAGCAGCAGGCGGCCGCGGTGCCCTTCGAGTACATCAAGATGCAGGATGAGGGACAGATCCGCGCGGAGGAGTGGATCGGCAGGGACGCCCGAAACGCCCAGGACGAGGACCTTGGCGAGGTCGAGGACCTCCTGTTCGACGACCAGAACCAGATCGTCGGCGTGGTGCTGGGCGTCGGTGGCTTTCTCGGCATCGGCAAGAAGAGCGTCGCCGTGCCCTTCGAGGCCGTGCAGGTCGAAGAGGATGCGGTGCGGATCGAGGCCACCTCCGAGCAGCTCGAGGAGGCGCCGGCGTTCGCGACCCTCGACGAGGTGAAGGCGGCCGAAGAGGCGCAGCAGGCCCAGCAGCAGCAGATGCAGCAGCAACCGGCGGCGACTCAGCCGGCGGCGCCGGCGCCGGCGCAGTAGGGCGCCCTTGCTTCAAGGTCAGGTCGTCCGCGGCTCTTTCCGCGGACGGTCTGTCCGCGCGCCCAGCATCCGGTCGGAGCCATCCCCCAGCGGTCGCTAGATCTAAACGGCGAGTTGCAAGCTCAGACGATCGGGATGTGCGCCGCGGCGGTCCTGGGCACGACGCCGGTCAGCCGTGGATCGTCCGACACTTCCACCTCGCGGCGGTAGGCCCGGAAGCCCGAGCGGACGTAGAAGGGCAGCGCCGCCGGGTGGTCGAGGGTGCAGGTGTGGACCCAGAAGCGCCCGATCGGCCTGGACCAGGCGATGTCGATCGCCCGGTTCATCAGCCAGCGACCGGCGCCCCGCCCGACGAGCCCGGGCGTCAGGCCGAAGAAGGCGAGCTCGCACTCCCCGGCTTGGCAGAAGTCGAGTTCCAGCAGCCCCTCGTCCCGCTCGGCAAGCCGGAGGGTGTAGACCTCGACCTCCGTGCGACGGATGACGCGCGCGAGGTCCTCATCGGAAAGCCCGAGCCGGGAGGTCCAGAGCCAGTCGGTGCCGATCCGGCGGAACAGCTCCCGGTACCAGTCCGGCTCCGGCCGCTCGACCCGCCGCAGCGACCACGGCCCCTCACCCGGGTCCGTTCGCGCCACCGGGCGCGCAGTCATCTCAAGGTAGGTGACGACCTCGGCGAGCTTGCCCGGAGGCAGCTCGTACGCCCCGTTGCCGAGCGTGCTCAGGCGTCCGTCTCCTCGAGCAGCTGATCGAGCGAGAAGCTGCGCACGGCCGGAAGCCCCTGCGCATACGCCTCCTCGCCGTGACGGCGCATATTCCGATCGACGAGCCGCCGGGCATCGGCGAATACGTCATCGAGCTCCGCCTCAAG
>DASUSF010000454.1:0-4228 GCA_036375275.1 Geminicoccaceae bacterium
ATCGCCTCCTGGTGATCGACGGCAAGCTGGTCGCCGCCGCGCGCAGGCGGCCCGCGCACGTCGTCGGCGATGGCAGGTCGACGCTCGGGGAGCTGATCGAGCGGGAGAACCGGGACCCGAGGCGCGGCGTCGGCCACGAGAACCTGCTCACCCAGATCCAGGTCGACCAGCAGAGCGAGCGCCTGATCGGCCAGGCCGGCCTGACCATGGGGAGCGTGATCCCGGACGGCGAGATCGTCTGGCTCAAGTCGACGGCGAACCTCTCGACCGGCGGCACCGCGACCGACCTGACCGATGCCGTCCATCCGGAGGTGAAGTACGCGGCCGAGCGGATCGGCCGGCTGATCGGGCTGGACATCATCGGCATCGACCTCCTGGCCGAGACCCTGACCCGGCCGCTCGAGGAGCAGTCTGCGGGCGTCGTCGAGGTCAACGCCGGGCCGGGCTTCCGCATGCACCTCGCGCCGACCCACGGCCAGGGGCGGGACGTCGGCAAGCACGTGGTCGACATGCTGTTCCCCGACGGCGGCGACGGCCGCATCCCGATCACCGCGGTCACCGGCACCAACGGCAAGACCACCACGACCCGCCTGATCGCGCACCTGCTCCGCCAGGCGGGGCGGCAGGTCGGCATGGCCTGCACCGGCGCCATCGAGATCGACAACCACGTGATCATGCGCGGCGACTACAGCGGCCCGCAGGCGGCTTCGATCGTGCTCAAGGAGCCGACGGTCGACAACGCGGTCCTCGAGGTCGCGCGCGGCGGCATCATGCGCCGCGGGCTCGGCTTCGACGCCTGCGACGTCGGCGTGCTGCTGAACATCGCGAGCGACCACCTCGGCGAATGGGACATCCACACGCTGGACGAGCTGGCGCGCTGCAAGACGGTCGTCGTCGACGCCGTGCGGCCGGAGGGCACCTGCGTGCTGAACGCCGACGACCCGCGGGTGCTGGAACAGGGCACCTACTGGTCGCGCGGCAAGATCATCTACTTCACGATGGACCCCGGGTTCGGGCCGATCCGCGACCACGTGGCGGACCATGGCCTTGCCTTCACGGTGAAGGACGGCCGCATCGTGATGCGTCAGGGTCAGGTCGAGGCCGAAGTCATCGAGGTCAACGACGTGCCGATCGCCTTCGAGGGCTACGCGCCGTTCAACGTCCAGAACGCGATGGCGGCGGCCGCCGCCGGCTATGCGCTCGGGCTCAGCCTCGCCGACATCAAGATGGGCCTGCAGACGTTCCACCCGACGCCGGGTCAGCTACCGGGCCGCACCAACCTGATCGAGGCCGACGGCGTGCGCTGCCTGATCGACTACGGGCACAACGTGCCGGCGCTGACGGCGCTCGAGCATCTGGTCGGCAACCTCATCGCGAAGCGGCGGATCAGCGTCGCCAGCGCGCCCGGCAACCGGCGCGACGAGGACCTGATGGCGCTCGGCGCCCAGCTCGCGAAGATGCACGACGCGCTGTTCGTGTGCGAGCCGGATCCGCGCGGGCGCACGCCGGGCGAGGCGGCGGAGCTGCTGCGGCGTGGCGCACGCGCCGCGAGCGAACGCTGCAAGCTCGAGGTCGTGCTGGACGAGAGCGATGCCGTCGAGCGGGCGATGGACGAGGCCTCCGAGGGCGACCTGCTGGTGCTGCTCGTCGACGACGTCGAGGGCACCATCCAGCGGCTGAAGGGGCGCCGGTTCCGGGCGCAGGCGATGGCCGCGAGCTGAGCGTCCGGCCCCCCGCGCGGGGCGGGCCGGACCCGGAGATCGCCCTTGGGGGCCGTGAGGCGGCGGGCGTGTCGTGGCCGTCCAGTCGGGATCCTTCTCGGACCCTGAAGCTCGCCACCCCGGCTTCGCGGCCGAGCCTGATCGACAACCTGTCGAAGTAGCTCTCCACGACCGTCAGGTCAGCGGTGGCAGAAGTAGCTCTCCACGACCGTGAGGTCGGCGGTCGCGGAAGTAGCTCTCCACGACCATCGGGTTGGCGGTCGCCGCTGGGAACAACGAAACATTAACCCTTGCGCCCTACCATCAGCAGCGGTCCATGCGATCCTGGGAGTCCCTGGCGCCCCAGGCCCAGGTTGCGGCGGCGGAGTCCCACGGTCGCATCGACCATCCAGCGGTGACGATAAAGACCCGTCGTTGGCAATTGCTTACGGCTGCACGGCCCGCCTGATGGTCGTGGATGGCTCCGCGGCCGCGTACAGCGTCCCCAAGGGGCGGCGGATCAGCGGTGGCGAGATCGCTGCGGCGGAACAGTCCTGTCGCAGGCTCACCTCTGGTGCGCAGGCGGCGGCGGTCGCCCGGCCGGCTCGGGGTGGACGTGGCAGCGGAGGCGCTCGCCGCCGCGCATGCCATCGACGCAGCAGTTGCAGGCGAGGCAGCGGGCGATCCCACCGCCGCCGTTCCGGGCCTTCAGCGGCCAGTCCGGGTCGGCGAGCAGCGAACGGCCGAGGGCGACGAAATCGGCGTCCCCCTCTTCGACCGCCGCCACCGCGCGCGCCGGATCGCCGAGGCGGCCGACCGCGATCACCGGCACCGACACCATCGCTTTGATCCGCCGCGCGTGGTCGAGGAACGGCGCTTCCGCCATGCTCGCGGGCGGGATCATCACGGTCGGCGGGGTCGAGCGGTAGTGCCCGCCCGAGACGTGGACCGCGTCCGCCCCCGCTTCGGCCGCCCAGATCGCGACCCGGCGCGCCTCCTCGAAGGGCATCCCGCCGTCGAAGAAATCGTCGCAGTTCTGCCGCCATATCATCGCCGTGTCCGGCACCGCGGCGCGGACCGCGCGCAGCACCTCGAGCGGGAAGCGGGCCCGTCCCACGAGGCTGCCGCCGTAGGCGTCGGTCCGCCGGTTCTCGAACGGGCAGAGGAACTGCGAGAGCAGGTAGCCGTGGGCGCCGTGGATCTCGACCGCGTCGAAGCCGGCGCGGGCGGCCCGTGCGGCGGCCGCGGCGAAGGCGCGGGTCGTGGCGTGGATGCGCTCCACCGTCATCTCGAGCGGGACGATCGTCTCGAACGTGCCTTCGAGCACGTCGTGCGGAATCGCCGACGGCGCGACCGGCGCTTCGCCGCAGATGTCCGCCCGGGTGTGCCCGCCGCCGTGGCCGAGCTGGATCGCGGCCCGCGCACCGCCTGCATGGATCGCGGCGACCAGGCGGCGCAGCCCGGGCAGGAAGCGGTCGTCGTAGATCCCGAGCTCGCGCCGCCGGTGCCGGCCGACCGGCTCGGGCGACGCCATCTCGACCGTGATCAGGGCGGCGCCGCCGGCAGCGCGGCGGGCGTAGTAGGCGAGCGCGGACTCGGTGACGAAGCCCTCCTCGTCCGCCATGCGCGTGGTCATCGAGGGCATGACGATCCGGTTCCGGAGCTCCACCGGCCCGATCCGACCCGGCGCGAACAGGCCGCTCGCCGCCGCGGTCCCGGCCGCCATGCTCAGCCCTCGAGCTTCGCGAAGACGGTTTCCGCCTCGATCCGCTCGACGTCGGCGGGGCGCGGGAACGGCTCCGGGGTCGGCTCGCCGGGCGTCCGCGGGCGGCCGATCCGGGCAAAGAAGTCGTCGAGGCCGTTGTCGCCGCCCGGCACCATGACCCAGGCGAACGCGAGATCGTCGCTCCCGGTGTTGTCGAAGCGGTGGCGATGGCCGCGGCCGACGTAGATGCTGGTGCCGGCCCGGATCGGCCGCGTCTCGCCGTCGATCAGGGCCTCGCCCTCGCCCTTGAAGAAGAACAGCAGCTCGTCCTCCTGCGGGTGGACGTGCTCGCGGATGTAGCAGCCCGGCGCCACCACCTGGATCCCGTGCGCGAGGCCGGTGATCCGCTCGTCCTTGCGGTGCGAGACCCGGACCTCGACGTAGCCGTTGGCCGGGACCGGCTGCCAGAAACTCTCGCCCTCGTCCGGCCCGACCACGAGCACCGGGGTGTCCACCCTATCGACCATGCCTGCCTCCATCCTGAGCCGAGCTGTCGGTAG
Organism: Geminicoccaceae bacterium; assembly: GCA_036375275.1. GTDB lineage: Bacteria > Pseudomonadota > Alphaproteobacteria > Geminicoccales > Geminicoccaceae > DASUSF01. Next base: position 3,966 of record DASUSF010000454.1, read on the forward strand.
GCACCGCGCCCCCGCCGGGTCAAGGACCTTCGGCCGGCGGAGCCGGCGCGCTCTGCGCGTCCTTGACCCGGCGAGTGCGCGGTGCGGATGCTGGTCATGGCCGGTATGGCAGGGCCTGCCATACCGGCCTGCAAGCCACTGATCAGCTAGCTACCACCCCTGTCTACCGGTGCCTGAACTTCGGAGCCTCCTTGGCGAGGAAGGCGCGCACGCCCTCGTTCACGTCGTCGCCCGCGAACACCTCGCGGCTCAGCTCGAGCATG
>DASUSF010000455.1:0-11930 GCA_036375275.1 Geminicoccaceae bacterium
GCCGTGCCCGAGATGGCGCGGAATGCCGCATGGCGCAAGCCCTGTTGCGGGGTCGTGTCCTCGACCCAGCCTGAAGCGTTCTGCAGCTCGAACACTTGCACCTCGAGAAGCGCGAGGCGATCTTCGATCGTGGATGACAAAGGGCTTTCCTTTTGCTCGGCGGGCCCACCATGTGGGAGACGCATCAACGACTTCGGTTTTCCGCTGCTCGACGTCTTTGCGGTTGGACTGATCGCGCGCGGCAACGCGAACCCCCTCAACGTCACTCCGTGCGCCTCTCGAGCCGCCGCCTTGGTGGCGTGCGTCGCCGCCGCGTGGCCGAGCATCCCGGCCCCCATAGAGGCCGCACCCTCCTCATGCCCCAGCGCCCACCGAACGCCCCGCCCGCAGATTCAACCTGACCGGATCGGCGGTGTAGATCTCGCTGTGCTCAGCATTGAGCGAGAAGTTGCTGAAGGCGGTCACCTCGTCGACCACCACCGACGTGCGCGGATTGACGCGGAAGTCGCCGTAGATGCGCGAGCGGCGCACCTCGAGCTCCAGAGCGCCGGCACCGTCGCTCGTCAGCCCCGCGATGTCGCAGTCCTCGATCAGCACGTGCCCCAGGCACTTGTCGATCTCGAGATCGTCCAGCCTGCAACGGCGCAGCGTCGCCCGATCATTCATCTGCACGAAGCAGCTCAGCCCGAGGTCGTCCCGGATCGTGCAGTCCTCCAGGTGGAGGTTCAGGGCGGCCCGGAAACCGATGTGGCCGGAGCTTGCGACCGAGCCGACCGCCCGCGCGAAGGTGAAGCCGTGCATCTCGATCTGCCGCGGGATCTGCCAGTCTCGCCGGTCGCACAGGTACAGGCGCGGCGCGCCGGCCCGGTATGGGCCGAAGTAGTCGCCGGGATAGTCCCGCCACGCCTCGTCGTAGGCGTGCGCCAGCGGACGCTGCAAGGTCACCTGGTCGCCATTGACCGCGGCGACGACGACCCACTCGAACCAGCGAAGGTTCGGCGGCCAGCCGTTCGCCTGCCAGCCCTCCGGCGGCAGGTTGAGGTTTTGCAGCTGCTGGATGTAGCCGCCCAGGAACGCCGCCGCGCCCGGCTGAAGAGAGCCCGTGTCGTCCAGCGCGGTCATCACCGTCGCGCCCGCCGCTACCGAGGCAATCCGTATCCCTGGGTTGTGCCGGATCAGCACGGATGTGAAGGGCTCGGCCCAGGTCTCGGTCAGGAACGGCTCGCTCTCCCCGAACAGGCCCATGCCCGCGGTCAGCTGCCGGAGCGTCGCGCCGTAGCCGATCAGACGGACCCGGCCGACGCCGGAGAGCCAGTGCGGCGCGCGGGTCAGGTAGCGGCCGGGCGGGAACTCGACCTCCCACATGCGCTCGCGGTCGCCGAGCAAAGCCTGGCGCATCCGCAGGAAGGCGTCGGTGCTGTCCGCCTCGCCGTCGCCGTTGAGGCCCCATTCCTTGACCGCGTCCAGCATGGAACCGCTGCTCCCGGGCGGGTTCGGCGTCTCAGGGCCGCCGCCCCCTAAGGGAGCGCGACCCCCCGCCCGGCCATGATCGCCGCGAGCGCGGCCGCTTGTTGCGCCTTCTGCCCCGACGAGAACGCCCCCGTGTAGGCGGTCACATAGCCAAGCGTCATGGTCGCGGGGAGCAAGGCCAGGTTGTGCCAGATCCCGAACAGGGTGGACGCGGTGATCGTGTTCGGCGTGAGCCCGATGGTCTGGCTGATCGCGACCGCCCCGTCCACTTCCACCGTGAGTTGGCTGCCGTCGTAGTCGATCGAGAGATGGTGCCAGGCGTCGTCGAAGACCGTTCCACCCGGACTCGAGAGCACGTTCGTGACACCGTCACCGATGCGGATGCGAAGACTGGCGGTCGCACCTTCGCGAAACAGGATAAGCGGCGAGGTGTCATCGTCCCCCGCGCCGGTCCGGGTGGTGCCAAAGACGACAACGAAATCCGTTCCGCCGCCAGTCGAAGCGAAGTAGCCGACGATGTCCACATGGAACTGGGGCGACGGGAACTCCCAATCCGTCGTGTAGACGTAGTCGTTGGAGCCATCGAAGCTCAGGCCCTGCGCGGTCCAGGTCGGATCGTTCGCGTCCGCTCCGGCTGTGCTGCCGACCTGACCGTGATGCCCGCCGGCGTGGTCGGTGAGCACCTGCCCTGCACCCTCGTCGAACCGCCACTCGGCAACAATGCCGGCCGTGACGATGACCTGAGGCGTGGTGGCGCTGTCCGGGGCCGAGCGGGCGCTCTCGTTGGCCGCCGCGTCGAACGCGCTGACCTCGTACTCGTACTCGGTCCCAGGGTTGAGGCCGGTGTCGGCGTAGGCGTTCGTCGGGCTGGTGTCGACCAGCGCGTTGTCGCGAAAGATCTTGTAGCCGGTGACCCCGACGTTGTCGGTCGACGCGTCCCAGGTCAGGTCGATCTGGCTGTCCGAGATCGCGGTGGCGCTCAGGTTCTGCGGCACGCTCGGCGCCTCGGCGTCGTCGGGCGGCGCCGCTCCGGGCGCCGCGCGGCGGCTCGGGCTGAGGCCGAGGGTCCGGCTGAGGCCTCGCAGCCTTAACGTCGTCATCGCTTGGCGCTTCCGATCGTGAAAGGGGCTCCGGACGGCGCTTCGGCCGGCGAGCGACTTGGCGCCGCGCGGTTCCGCTCGACTTCGGCCGTAGCGGGCGCACGACCGTGGACGAGCCTGGGGCGCCACCCGCCCGATGGGGCCGGGAGGCGGGAGGTCTCGGCCGGCCTGCGGCCGGTGATCCCAGGTTCGTCGATCGTCGCCAGGGGCGCTGAAGGCATGGGAATGTCCGCTGCTGGCACGGCCAGGTCCGCACCTTGTAGCGGGCATTTGTCCCCATGTCAAGGTACATATCCCTAATAAACAGCGGCTGACGCACCGCACGCCCCACGCGATGCCTCGCATTTATTCCTGTATGGTGGTGAGTGTGGCGCCCGCTCGGCGCGCTGCCTGGCGTGGTCGACTCCGGCGCGGGGCCGAGCGCACGGTCCTGCCGTCCTGCTGGTGCACCGGGGCCCGCGCCATCGCACGCGGGCGCGCGGGCCTACATGCGCCCGAGCTCGAATTCCTGGCAGGACAGACCGAACTGCGAGAGGCCTTCCTCGAGGAAGTCGGCCAGCAGCGGCGTGCCGATGAGATAGTCGGCGGTGTGGTGCTGGCGGACGTCGCCCACCTGTTCGAGCCCGTCCCGCCACTCCTCGATCGTGAAGTCGCCGCGGCCGAGCCAGGCCAGCGCCAGCAGCTCCTTGAGCTCGTCGTCGTTCTGGTCGAGGAGGAAGCTGCGCAGCTCCTCGAGCGTCGGATCGTCCGCATAGTCCTCGAGGATGCGCTGCATCATGTCCTCGTCGGAGGCATCGTCGAGCTCCTCCGGTGCGACCTTGACGTCGAGCTCGCGCGCCTTGGCGATCACGAAGCAGACCTTTTCCAGGCTGATGTTGAGCTCGGGCGGCGCGACGGGCGCTTCGGGTCCGATCTGCGTCACGCGGTTTCGCTCCCGTCCTCAGGTGGTAGCCGGCAGCCTCCGCCCCTCCTCGGCGCTCGGGGCAGCCGACCGCAGGCCGCGCCGGGGCGGATCACCAGCGCGAACTCACGGCTGCCCGCCCAGAGGGCGGCTGCCGCGACGATCACGTCCGACCAGCGGACGATGCTCCGGTCCGCGCCGGCTGGCCTTGATCTGCATCAACCGCGTCGGCCGGCATTCCCCGCGCCGAAGCGCCTCAGCCGCTGCCGCGGAGGTCGGGTGCTCAGGCACCTCGACATCGGCGGGCGGGGCGGGCGGGACGAGACTGCCGGGTGCGCTCCAGGCCGCGCTCAAGCGCGCCTCGCCGGAGGCGGCCCAGGGCCTCGAGAGCTTTCTCGAGAAGCCCCGGCCGTCCTGGTCGTGCCCGACAGGCTAGAGGCTGAAGACGAACAGGCTGCGACCCGCAGCGACTGCCACCACCTGGCTACCGTCCACGAGGAACGAGATCGGCGTCGCCTGCGAGCGTCCCCCGAGGCTCGCCCGCCACAGCTCCTCACCGGTCGCCACGTCCAAGGCGAACAGGATGCCGGCGGATGCCGAGAAGGCGAGACCGCCGGCGGTCGACAGGACGCCGCTGTAGGTGCTGTCGAGCTCGGTCTGCTGCTTCGGCGCGACGTAGGCCCACTTCAGGGCGCCCGTGGCCGCGTCGAGGGCCTTCACCACGTTGGTGCGCGGCGGCCCGGCCTTCGACGAGCCGCTCCCCACGTAGATGCCGCCCTGGCCGCGCCTCACCTCGTCGGCGGGCGATGCCGTGTAGATCGATGCGCCTTCGGTCGAGTGCACGAGGAACGTCTGGCTGTGCGGGTCATAGGACGGCGGCAGCCAGTTGGTTCCGCCGCCGATCCCGGGCCTCGTCAGCATGCCCGTCGGGGTGACGTTCGCGGCTTCGGCCAGGATCGGTCGTCCCGCGTCGTCGAGGCCGCTCGCCCAGTTGATGTCGACGAACGGAACGCCGCGCAGGAACGCGCCATTGGTCCGGTCCAGGACATAGTAGAAGCCGTTGCGGTTCGCCCAGCAGATGACCTTGCGCGCGGCGCCGTCGATGGTCAGGTCGGCGAGGATCGGGGTCTGGTTGGAATCCCAGTCATGCTGGTCGTGGGGCGTGAACTGGAAGTGCCAGGCCAACCGCCCGGTCGTGGCGTCGAGCGCGATCACGCTGTTGGTGAACAGGTTGTCGCCCGGCCGCACCGCGCCAGCATAGACCGGCGACGGGTTGCCGACGCCCCAATAGACGAGGTTCAGGTCGGGATCGAAGCTTCCCGTGATCCAGGTGGCGCCGCCGCCGGTCCTCCAGGCGTCGTTCTCCCAGCTCTCGTGGCCGATCTCGCCGGGGCCGGGGATGGTGTGGAAGCGCCAGCGCTGTTGGCCCGTGGCCGCGTCGTAGCCGGCGAGGAAGCCGCGGATCCCGAACTCGCCGCCGGAGACGCCGACGATCACCGAATCGCGCACGACCAGCGGCGCGCCGGTGATCGTGAAGCCGTCGCCCGGATCGGCGACCTCGACTTGCCACTCGACCTGTCCGCTGTTGGCATCCAGCGCGACCAGCCGGGCGTCCAGAGTGCCCAGGAACAAACGGCTGCCGAGAATCGCGAGGCCTCGGTTCACTCGGCCGCAGCACACCGGGAGTTCGTCCGGGAGACGCCGCACGTACCTCCAGATCTCGCGGCCGGTAGCGGCCTCCAGGGCGACCACGTTGTTGGGCGGCTCGGAGAGGAAGATGGTCCCGCTCGCGACCAGGGGCGTCGCCTGGATGCTGTCCTCTTCGGTGGCGAACTGATGGGCCCAGCGAAGCTTCAGTCCGGCCACGTTCGCCGCCGTGATCTCGGCAAGCGGAGAGTGGCGCCAGCCGTCCAGGGCTCCGGAGTAGGTGAGCCACTCGTCCGTCCGGCTCCTCGCGGTCAGCAGCGCCTCCGGATCGACGTGGACAGGCGAGGTGCGGAGCTCCGCGTCGATCTGGTTGGCGGCGTGGTGGTCGAGGCTGCGCAGGAACGCGACCACCTGCCAACGCTCCGCGATCGAGAGATCGATGGACTCCATCGCCGTCCCGGCGATGCCGTCACGCAACACCTTGTAGAGCGCGAAATCGCTCGAGCCGACGCTGAAGTTGGTCTTCGCCAAGGTAGGCGCCTGCGCGCCCTGGCCGTCCCTGCCATGACAGGACGCGCAGTGGTCGACAAAGAGCTCTCTTCCCCTCGCCCTGTCCTCCAGACTGGTAAGTGGATTCGTCACGCCCGCATGCAGACTGCGGCTGTCGGTGACCATCGTCCCTCTGATGAAGCCGCTGCCCGGCCAGGTCCCCTTGAGCACGGTCCCTGGCCAGGTTCCTTGAATGAGTTCGAGCCATGAAAGCTCCGGCACTCGACCGGTCGCCTTCCTGACGTAGAATTTGAGACGCCAATAGAACTCTTCGGCGACCTGCTGTTGAGGTATCGCCCGAACCGAGTTCGGCGCAAAAGTCCAAAGAATGGACGGAGTGACCAGCAGCACGATCACCACGGATGCAAGTAGAGCCAGCACAGCGAGCCCGATTCGACGATACTGCTTCAAGCCATCCAGGAATGTAGTCGCCCGCCTCCGCGGCGCCGGCTTCGGCATGACCTTGCGGATCGGAGCGAAGAGCTCGTCGGCAGCCGGCTCGGCAACGGAAAGATTTCGCCGGCGTGCAGGACGCGTAGCCGAGAGGTTCATCTCCTATGGCCCCGTGCGGTGCGTTCGCCCGTCAGCAGGCAAGGCATTCTCGACAGAGACCATCAGGGTACCTGAAGTTCGTTTCCGCAGCGTTGCTCCGGCCTGACCCGCTCGGATGCTGTTCGCGCGTCAGCGGGTGAATGTCGGCTTCATGGCAACGGCCGGCAGGAGCCTGGCATCGAGATCTCACTCGCTTCTCAACTTCAAATGCTATAACGCCGAGCTGATTGCGCGCGCAACGCGAAAGACGGCTCTAGGGATTCTCGTCCAGATCGGATTGGCTGCGTTCGGGGGCCGCAGGACGCAAGCTGGGTCGACCACCTGACGATCGAGGATGTCACCCTTTACCGGCAATATCGCGACCGCGGGGCCGCCGACGCCGCCGGCGACCAGGGCCACAGGCCGCGCCCGGCCAACGGCGGGGCGATCCCGCTCCGCTCGTCGGGCCACTTGCCACCGCAGGGCCACTCGAACATGCCGATCGCGTCGCGTCGCGTCGCGGCCGCCCGCCAGGACAGATCCTGCGCTTCAGGCTGCCAGCGAGGATACTGTGCTGAGCCAGGCGCGCTCTGCGGCGATGCCCGGCCTTCGGCCAGCGTACGAATGGTCGCAGGGGGATCGCCGACGTCTTGCGCCGGCGATCGCCTGCCCCTCCTCAGGCCGCGAGCCTGTTGCCGCTGCGGTTCGCCGCGACCTCGAGCATGGCGTGGCGCAGCTTCTCGAAGGCGCGGGCCTCGATCTGCCGCACGCGCTCGCGCGAGACGCCGTAGATCTGGCTCAGGTCCTCGAGCGTCTTGGGCTCCTCGTTGAGGCGGCGCTCCGCCAGGATGTGGCGCTCGCGCTCGTTGAGCGCCTCCAGGCCCTCGGCCAGCAGCCCGCGTCGCCAGGCGAGCTCGCTCGCCTCGGCGACCAGGCTCTCCTGGCCCTCGTTCTCGGCGACCAGCGTGTCCTGCCATTCCCGGTCGCCGTCGCCCGACAGGGGCGTGGCCAGCGAGTGGTCGCTCGCCGCGAGGCGACGGTTCATCTCGACCACCTCGTCCTGGGTCACGCCGAGCTCCTCGGCGATCCCGAGCACGACCGCGGGCGGCAGATCGCCCTCGCTGAGCTCGCCCAAGCGGCTCTTGACCCGACGCAGGTTGAAGAACAGCTTCTTCTGCGCCGCGGTGGTGCCCATCTTGACCAGCGAGCGGTTGTGCAGGACGTACTCCTGGATCGCGGCGCGGATCCACCACATCGCGTAGGTGGCGAAGCGGAAGCCGCGGTCCGGGTCGAACTTGGCGAGCGCCTGCACCAGGCCCACGTTGCCCTCGGCGATCAGGTCGGCGAACGGCAGCCCGTAGCCGCGGAAGCCGCGGGCGATCTTGACCACGAGGCGCAAGTGGCTGCCGAGCAGACGGCGCGCGGCGTCCTCGTCCTGACGGTCCCGCCACGCCTCGGCGAGCTCGCGCTCGGCGTCGGGGTCGAGCAGGGGATAGCGGGCCACCTCCTCGAAGTAGCGCTCGAGATCGGTGCCCATGCGAGCGATCACTGGATTTGAGCTCATGATGGCGTCGTTTCCGAAAACCTCTGGCAGTTGGGCTCCACAAGCGCATGCCGGATGCCGGACGCCCCGCACGGCGTTGCGATCGGCATCAGGTCCAGCTTGCTTTGACTTTTCTGGGGACCTAACGGATATGGGATCGATAGCCGGCTTTGGCAATAGCAGATACGAGTCTTAGGGCCGAATCTTAAAATCTGTTGAACGGACGGAGCGGCGACCGCGCACCGACCGACGCGAGCTTGGCCGACGACTTGCCGACAACTCGGCCGACCGGCGGCCGGAGCGTCGCTGATCAGGTGATGACCGAGGGTGCCGTGCGCCCGGTGCGCTCGCGCAGCGCGGCGATCCGGTCGGCGAGCTCGATCAGCGGCCGCAGCGCGGCCTGCGGGTCCTGGTCGTGGCGGGCGGGGTCGGGCTCGTAGGCCTCGAGGTAGACCCGGAGCGTCGCGCCCGCGGTGCCGGTGCCGGACAGCCGGTAGACGATCCGGGCGCCGTCCTCGAACAGGATCCGGACGCCCTGGCGCTCGCTGAGCGAGCCGTCGACCGGGTCGCGATAGCTGAAGTCATCGGCCTGGCGCACGGCGAGGTCGCCGAAGCGCTCGCCCTGGAGGTGCGGCAGGCGCTCGCGCAGGCTGCCCATCAGGCCCGCCGCGGCCGCGCTCTCGATCTCCTCGTAGTCGTGGCGCGAGTAGAAGTTGCGGCCGAAGCGGCGCCAGTGGTCCTCGACGATCGCCGCGACCGGCTGGCGCCGGGCGGCCAGGATGTCGAGCCACAAGAGGACCGCCCACAGGCCGTCCTTCTCGCGCACGTGGTCGGAGCCGGTGCCGAAGCTCTCCTCGCCGCAGATCGTGGCCTTGCCGGCATCGAGCAGGTTGCCGAAGAACTTCCAGCCCGTGGGGGTCTCGTAGCAGGGGATGCGGAGCGCCGCGGCGACCCGGTCGGCCGCCTGCGAGGTCGGCATCGAGCGCGCGATCCCGGCGAGGCCGCGGGCGTAGCCCGGCGCCAGATGGGCGTTGGCGGCGAGGATCGCGAGGCTGTCCGAGGGCGTGACGTAGATCCCGCGGCCGACGATCAGGTTGCGGTCGCCATCGCCGTCGGAGGCGGCGCCGAAGTCGGGCGCGCCCTGGCCCATCATCGCCTCGATCAGCTCGCTCGCGTGCGCCGGGTTGGGGTCGGGATGGTGGCCGCCGAAGTCCTCCCTGGGCTCGCCGTTGACGACCGAGCCGGGCGGCGCGCCGAGGGTCTCCTCGAGGATCGCCTTGGCGTAGGGCCCGGTGACCGCCGACATGCCGTCGAACCGGATCCGGAAGCCGCTCTCGAACAGCGCCCGGATGCGCGCGAAGTCGAACAGGCCCGCCATCAGCTCCCGGTAGTCGGCGACCGGGTCGACGACCTCGACCACGGCCGCGCCGAGCCGGGTCTCGCCCAGGCGCTCGAGCGCGAGGTCGGCTGTGTCCAGGGACCGGTATTCGCGGATCTGCCGGGTGCGCTGGTAGATCGCCTCGGTCAGCCGCTCCGGCGCCGGCCCGCCGTTGGTGGCGTTGTACTTGATTCCGAAGTCGCCGTCCGGCCCGCCCGGGTTGTGGCTCGCCGACAGGATGATGCCGCCGAACGCCTCGTGCTTGCGGATCACGGCGGAGGCCGCGGGCGTCGACAGGAGCCCGTCCCGGCCGACCAGGATGCGCCCGAAGCCGTTGGCGGCCGCCATCTTGAGGATGGTCTGAATGGCCGTGCGGTTGTGGTAGCGGCCGTCGCCGCCGACCACGAGGGTGCGGCCGGCGAAGCCCTCGAGGGCGTCGAACACCGACTGGACGAAGTTCTCGAGGTAGCGCGGCTCCTGGAACACCCGGACCTTCTTGCGCAGCCCCGAGGTGCCGGGACGCTGGTCCTCGAACGGCGTCGTCCTGACGGTGGTCACGGCCATCCTCTTGTCCTCCGCGGGGCGGGCTGAGGTCCGAGGCGCGCCGCGGCGGCCGGCGCCCGCCGCCCGGCGCTCATCGGAGCGTGCGGTAGAGGTCGAGCGTGGTCTTCGCGATCGCGTCCCAGCTGAACTGCTCGAGCACCCGCCTGCGGCCCTGCCGGCCCATCCTTGCGCGCAGCTCGGGGTCGGCGGCGAGGCGGTTGATCGCGGCCGCGAGCCCGGACGAGAACGCCGCGGGGTCGGTCGGCTCGAAGGTCCCGGGCTGCAGCGTGAGGTCGACCAGGAGCCCGGTCTCCTCCGGCACCACGACCTCGGGGATGCCGCCGACCCGCGAGGCCACCACCGCGGTCTCGCAGGCCATGGCCTCGAGGTTGATGATCCCGAACGGCTCGTAGACCGAGGGGCAGCAGAACACCGCGGCGTGCTCGTAGAGCTGGATCACCTCGGGCCGCGGCAGCATCTCGCGGATCCAGATCACCCCCGCGCGCCGGGCGCGCACCGCGGCCACGTGCGCCTCCATCTCGCGCCCGATCGCGGGCGTGTCGGGCGCGCCGGCGCACAGCACCACCTGGAGGCCCGGATCGATCTCGGGGATCGCGTCGACCAGGTGGATGATGCCCTTCTGGCGCGTGATCCGGCCGACGAACAGGACGTAGGGCCGCGCCGGATCGACGCCCTGGCGCTCGAGCGCATCGCGCGCTCCGCTCGGCCGGTACTCCTCCGGATCGATGCCGTTGTGGATCACGTGGACCCGCGCCGGCTGGACGTCGAACAGGCGCAGCACGTCCTCCCGGGTCTGCTCGGAGACCGCGACGATCGCGTCCGCGTGCTCCATCGCGGTGCGCTCCATCCAGGTGCTGAGGTGGTAGCCGTTGCCGAGCTGCTCGACCTTCCACGGCCGCAGCGGCTCGAGCGAGTGGATGCTGAGCACGAAGGGCACGTCCCACAGCCGGCTCGCGATGAGGCCGCCCATGTCGGTGTACCAGGTGTGGCAGTGGACCACGTCGGCGTCGACCGTGTCCTTGGCCATCGCGAGCGAGCGGTGGAAGGCGTCGAGCGCGCCGGCGAAGCGCGGGTCGGTGTCCTCCCCGGCCGCGGCCCACCTCGGGTAGCCGCGCACGGCGAGGTTCGCGTCCGCGCTGCGCTGGTCGCCGAAGCAGCGCACCTCGACCGCGATCCGCCGCGCCAGCGCCTGGCTCAGGTACTCGACGTGGACCCCCGCCCCGCCGTAGACGTTCGGCGGGTACTCGTTGGTCAGCAGCAGCGCCTTCCTGATCTCGGCCACGGGGTTTGCCCTCCCTATCCCCCGGCGCGCCGGCGCCCGAGCCGCGGGGCGACCGTCGCCCGCCCGCCCGGCGCTCGGGACCACCTCATCGGACGCCGACCTCGTCGAGATGCGCCAGCAGGTCCAAAGGGTCCTCGTAGACCCGGTAGGCGCCGGCGCGCTCGAGCTCCTCCTTGCCGTAGCCGCCGGACAGGAGGCCCACGCCCAGCGTGCGCGCGCGGCGCGCCGCCAGGAGGTCCCAGACGCTGTCGCCGACCACCACCGCGTGCTCGACCGCGACCCCGAGCTGGCGCACCGCCTCCAGGAACAGGTCCGGATCGGGCTTGGCGTGCGGCACCAGATCGCGGGTCACGATCGGCACCCCGTCCGGCACCTCGAGCATCGCGATCGCGGGCCCGGCGCTCGCGATCCGGCCGCTGGTGGCGATCGCGTAGGCGCAGCCGACCTCGGACAGGCGCGCGAGCAGGCGCCGCGCCCCGGGCAGCGGGCGGACCTCGGCGAGGCGCCGCCTGTAGGCCGCGGTGTGGTGGTCCTGCAGGCGCGCGAGCAGGGCCTCATCCAGCCCCTGCCCGGTCTCGCGCAGGAGCGCCCGGGTGAACAGCCCGCCGCTCATCCCGATGCGGCGGTGGATGCGCCACACCGAGAGCTCGATCCCGGCCTCCTGCAGCGCCTCGTGCCAGGCCAGCACGTGCTGGTAGACGCTGTCGACCAGCGTCCCGTCGAGATCGAAGATCAGCGCCGGCATGGTCATGGGCTCACCCCCGGGCCGGGACCGCGATCCGCGGCATCTCTGCGCTGCACTAAAGCCCCATTCCGCAGGAGCCGGCAAGGGCTGCGCAAAGCCCTTGGGCGCGCTCACCACCCCATCGACGCGCCGGCGATCAACGGCAGGCCGCGTCGATCCTGTCCGTGCCGCGCGCCAGCAACTAGACTATGAGGTTGCCGCTCGCGACCAAGTCGCGGAG
>DASUSF010000456.1:0-2872 GCA_036375275.1 Geminicoccaceae bacterium
GGGCGTCGTCCTTGAGATAGCGCTCGCTCTGCCCGCGCCGCACCCGGTAGAGCGGCGGCTGGGCGATGTGCAGGTGGCCGGCCTCGACGATCTCAGGCAGCTGGCGGTAGAAGAAGGTCAGCAGCAGGGTGCGGATGTGCGAGCCGTCGACGTCCGCATCGGTCATGATGATGATCTTGTGGTAGCGGAGCTTCGCGAGGTCGAACTCGTCGCCGATGCCGGTGCCGAGCGCGGTGATCAGGGTGCCGATCTCGCCCGAGCCCAGGATCTTGTCGAGGCGCGCCCGCTCGACGTTCAGGATCTTGCCGCGGAGCGGCAGGATCGCCTGGAAGTGCCGGTTGCGGCCCTGCTTGGCGGAGCCGCCGGCGGAATCGCCCTCGACCAGGAACAGTTCGCTCTTCTTCGGGTCGCGCTCCTGGCAGTCGGCGAGCTTGCCGGGCAGGTTCGCGATGTCGAGCGCGCCCTTCCGCCGGGTCAGCTCGCGCGCCTTCCGCGCCGCCTCGCGCGCCGCCGCCGCCTCGACCACTTTGGCGACGATCGCGCGCCCGAGCTGCGGGTTCTCGCCGAGCCAGCGGATCAGGCCGTCGTGGATCAGGCTCTGGACCACCGGCTGGACCTCGGAGCTGACCAGCTTGTCCTTGGTCTGCGAACTGAACTTCGGGTCCGGCATCTTGACCGAGAGGACGCAGGTCAGGCCTTCCCGGGCGTCGTCGCCGGTGAGCTGGACCTTCTCCTTCTTGACCAGGCCGCTCTCGGCGGCGTAGCCGGAGATCGCGCGGGTCAGCGCGGTGCGCAGCCCGGCGAGGTGGGTGCCGCCGTCCCGCTGCGGGATGTTGTTGGTGAAGCAGAGCGTGGTCTCGTGATAGCCGTCGTTCCACTCCAGCGCCGCCTCGACCTGGATCAGGTCGCGCTCGCCCGCGATCTGGACCGGCGGCTCGTGCAAGGGCGTCCGGGCGCGGTCGAGGTAGCGGACGAAGGCGACCAGGCCGCCGTCGTAGAACAGGGTGTCCTCCTTGACCTCCTCGCCGCGCTCGTCGCGGAGGTTGATGGTGACCCCGGAGTTCAGGAAGGCGAGCTCGCGCAGCCGGTGCTCGAGGGTCGCGTAGCTGAACTCGGTCTGCGAGAACACCTCCATCGACGGCATGAAGGTGATGGTGGTGCCGCGCCGGCCGGCGGACGGCCCGAGCGGGGCGAGCGGCGCCTCCGGCTGGCCGCCGTCGACGAAGCGCATGCCGTACTCCTCGCCGCCGCGGCGGATCCGGAGCTCGAGCCATTCGGAGAGCGCGTTGACCACCGAGATGCCGACGCCGTGCAGGCCGCCCGACACCTTGTAGGAGTTCTGGTTGAACTTCCCGCCGGCGTGGAGCCGGGTCATGATCACCTCGGCCGCCGACACCCCTTCGCCCTCGTGGATGTCGGTCGGGATGCCACGGCCGTTGTCGCGCACCGTCACCGAGCCGTCGGCGTTCAACGTCACGTCGACCGTGTCGCAGTGCCCGGCGAGGGCCTCGTCGATGGCGTTGTCGACCACCTCGAAGACCATGTGGTGGAGGCCGGAGCCGTCGTCGGTGTCGCCGATGTACATGCCCGGGCGCCGGCGGACCGCCTCGAGGCCTTCGAGCACCTGGATGGCGGTCGAATCGTAGACCTCCTGGGTCAACGGGTCGGGCATGGCAGCGCTGGGCTCGTTCATACGGATGGGTCGCTGAGTTCGAGGGTGGAGTTCTCGACCCGCACGATCTGGGCGCGGCCGAGCAGGGGCCGGAAGACCCCGAGGTCGGTCCCGGTCAGCCAGGCCTGCGCCCCGAGTGCCAGGATCTCGTCGAACAGGTCGGCGCGCCGCGCCGGGTCGAGATGCGCCGCGACCTCGTCGAGCAGCAGGACCGGGAGGCGCCCGCCCTCGCTCGCCCGAAGCCGGGCCTCGGCGAGGACGATGCTGATCAGGAGCGCCTTCTGCTCGCCGGTCGAGCACAGGCGGGCGGGCTGGCCGCTCGCCGGGTCGGTGACCTGGAGGTCGCTCCGGTGCGGGCCGAGGGCGGTCATGCCGCTCGCGCCATCCTCCTCGCGCGCCGCGGCCAGGCCTTCCGCGAGGCGGCTCTCCGCGTCGAGGGCCGGCAGGTCGTCGAGCCAGCCTTCGATCTCGCCGACCGCCTCGAGCACCGGGCGCGGGAAGGCGCTGGCCGGCCCGGCGCGGAGCGTCGCGTTCAGCTGCGCCACCGCGAGCCGCCGCGCCGCCGCGAGCGCCACCCCCGCCGCCGCCGCCCGCTGCTCGAGGAGCTCCAGCCAGGTCGGATCGTGGCGCCCGGCGCGGAGCAGGCGGAGCCGTTCCCGGACGGCGTGCTGGTAGCGCGCCGCCGCGGCGGCATGCGCCGGGTCCCCGACCAGGACGAGGCGGTCGAGGAACCGCCGGCGCGCCGCCGGCCCGTCCTGGAACAGCTGGTCCATCGCCGGAACCAGCCAGACCAGGCGCACCACCTCGGCGAGCGCCGCCTGGCCGGCGGCGGCAGCGCCGTCGATCCGGACCAGCCGGCGCTCGCGGCCGGCGTCGGGTGCGCGCCCGGTGCCGATCTCGACCCGGCTGGCGTCACCCGGATCGACCCGCGCCGCGAGGGCGAACCCGTCGCCGCCGCGGCGGTCGATCTCGTCGAGCCGGGCGCCGCGCAGGCCGCGGCCCGGCGCGAGCAGCGAGAGCGCCTCGAGCACGTTGGTCTTGCCCGCGCCGTTCTCGCCGACGAGCAGGTTGAGCCCGGCGCTGCCGTCGAGCCGGGTGGCGTCGTGGTTGCGGAAGCGGGTGAGGGTGATCCGGTCGAGCGGCATGGAGGGCTGGTGTTAGGCGAAGGTCATGCAGGTTGCCACCGTCCAAAAACCCGTT
>DASUSF010000457.1:0-6254 GCA_036375275.1 Geminicoccaceae bacterium
GGAGCAGCATCCGGTCAGACGCGATCGCCTCACGGCGATCGTCGTCCGGCTGAAGCTGCTCTATCCCATTGAATGGAGCCGTTCGCTTTCGATGAGCGCGTTGGAAAGGCGGTCCGAGGTGGTTCCACCTCATCGAGAACGGCTCTAGAAGCGGCGGCGGGACCGCAGCAGGAGACGGCGATGATCCCCCGCTACACCCGGCCCGAGATGGCGGCGATCTGGGCCGAGGACAACAAGCTCCGGATCTGGCTCGCGGTCGAGGTCGCGGCGCTCGAGGCGATGGCCGGGATCGGCGCCGTCCCGGGCGACGTCGCGCGCCGGGTCGCCGAGGCGGCCGCGGCCTCCGCCGAACGGATCACCGACCCGCTCCGGATCGCCGACATCGAGGCGGAGACCCGCCACGACGTGATCGCGTTCCTCACCCACGTCGAGCGGACGATCGGGCCGGACGCCCGCTACCTGCACCAGGGCATGACCTCGTCGGACCTGCTCGACACGACCCTCGCGCTCCAGCTGAGCGCGGCCGCCGACCTGCTCGGCGAGGGCCTCGAGCGTCTGCTCGCCGCCCTCGAGCGGCGCGCGTTCGAGCACAAGGACACGCCGACCATCGGCCGCTCGCACGGGATCCACGCCGAGCCGACCACCTTCGGCCTCAAGCTCGCCTCGCACCACGCCGAGTTCCAGCGCCACCGGGAGCGGCTGCGCCACGCCCGGGACGAGATCGCGACCTGCGCGATCTCCGGCGCGGTCGGCACCTTCGCCAACATCGATCCCCGGGTCGAGGAGCAGGTCGCGGAGAAGCTGGGGCTGCGCCCCGAGCCGGTCTCCACCCAGGTCATCCCGCGCGACCGCCACGCCATGTTCTTCGCGACCCTCGGCGTGATCGCGAGCGGCATCGAGCGCCTCGCGACCGAGATCCGGCACCTGCAGCGGACCGAGGTGGGGGAGGCTTGGGAGCGCTTCGCGGCGGGTCAGAAGGGTTCGTCCGCCATGCCGCACAAGCAGAACCCGATCCTGACCGAGAACTGCACCGGGCTCGCCCGGCTGGTCCGGGCGGACGTGATCCCGGCGCTCGAGAACGTGGCGCTCTGGCACGAGCGGGACATCTCGCACAGCTCGGTCGAGCGGGTGATCGGCCCGGATGCGACCATCGCCCTCGACTTCGCGCTGCAGCGCATGGCCGGCGTCGTCGAGGCCCTGGTGGTGGACGAGGCGCGCATGCGCGAGAACCTCGAGCGGACGCAGGGGCTGATCTTTTCGCAGCGGGTCCTCCTCGCGCTGACCGCGGTCGGCCTCAGCCGCGAGGACGCCTACCGCATCGTGCAGCGCCACGCCCTCCGCGCCTGGCAGGAGCGCCTCCCGCTGCTCGACCTGCTCGGGGCGGACGACGTGGTGCGGGCGCACCTCGACCCGGACGCGCTGGCCTCGCTGTTCGACCTCGGGTATCACACGCGGCATGTCGACCTGATCTTCGAGCGGGTGTTCGGCCGCTCCCGATGAGGCCTCTGCACCCGAGGAGCCCGATGCCGGTTCGCGCGCTGATCGCCCTGCTCCTGGTCCTCGTCGCCGGCGCCGCCGACGCCGCGGTGCTGATCGAGGCCCGGAGCCGGGGCGAGCCGCTTCGCCTGGTGGTCGACTGGCAGGGGGGCCGGGTCCGGGTCGAGCGGCCGGGTGAGGCCCATCTGGTCGATCTGGCGGCGGGCTTCGTGTACGAGCTCGGCGCCACGCCGACCCGCACCTCCGCCTTCCTCCGGCCCGGCTACCAGGAGCCGCCGCCCTGGCGGCTCGAGACCTTCGGCCCCGGCCCGATCCGCGCCGGCCACGCCAGCATCTACCACGTGCTGTTCCTGGGCGAGCAGGTCTGCGCCGAGATCCTGGCCAACCCCTGGATGATCCCGTTCACCGATCCGGGCGTCCAGGCGCTGGCCCTGCTCGAGCGGCTCAAGGGCGAGGCGCCCGAGGCGGCGGACTGCGGCGAGGCGCCGCTCACCACCCTCGGCGCCGCCGGCTGGCCGCTGCTGGTCGGCAAGATCGACCGGCCGACGCTCGAGACCCGCTCGATCCGCTTCGACTACCGCCCCCCCGCGGGCGAGCTCGCCGTGCCCGCCCCCTTCGCCGAGCCGATCCAGGGCGGGCAGCCCTGAGCCTGCCGCCAACCAGGAGACCACCGCCTTGAACGACCCGATCCGCGTGCTCGGCATCGCCGGCAGCCTGCGTCAGAAGTCCTTCAACCGTGCCGCGCTCCGGGCCGCGGTCGAGCTCGCGCCCGAGGGCATGACGATCGAGACCTTCGATCTCGCGCCGATCCCGCTCTACGACGAGGACGTCCGCAGCCGCGGCCTGCCCGACGCGGTCGAGGCCTTCCGCCAGAAGATCAGGGACGCGGACGCGATGCTGATCGTGACGCCGGAGTACAACTACTCGATCCCGGGCGTGCTCAAGAACGCGATCGACTGGGCGTCCCGGCCGCCCGAGCAGCCGTTCGAGGGCCTGCCGATCGCGATCATGGGGGCGAGCCCCGGACGGCTCGGCAGCGCCCGCGCGCAGTACCATCTCCGCCAGTGCTTCGTGTTCCTGAACGCGCTGATCCTGAACAAGCCCGAGGTCATGATCGGTGGCGCCGGCCAGGTGTTCGACGACCAGCTCCGCCTCACCGACGACAAGACCCGGGAGATGATCCAGAGGCTGCTCGCCTCCCTCGCCGACTGGACCCGCCGGCACGGCCGCGGCCGTACTCGAGAGACGTGAGGCGGCAGGCCCGGGACTCCCGATCGGAGCGCGGGGGGGCGTCCGCCCAGGCTAGGCGAAGCCCGAGCGATCCCGAGGGGCTCACGCCGCCGGGCGGCGGTGCAGGAGCGCGCCCGAGCCCCTGAGGTGGGCGAGGAGGTGGTCGGCGAGGTCGCGGGCGTCGTCGCCGGCACCGTCGATCAGGGCGGACTTCCGGCGGCGGAGGAACGGCAGGCCCATGACGTACAGGCCGGGCGACGCGACCACCCCGCCGTCGTGACGGATCCGGCCTTTGCGATCGAGCACGGGCACCTCCAGCCACGAGTAGTCCGGGCGGAAGCCGGTGGCCCAGACGATGGTCCTGATCTCGCCGCGGCCGAGATCCAGGGTCAGGAGCGGCGGCCCGCCGGTCTCGGTCGGCGCGAAGCGGTGCGGGGGATCGACCTCGCCGTCCAGGCCGCTGTCGGTCGCCCAGCGGTCGATCGTGTCGAGCAGCCGGTTCATCTTGAGGTCGGACAGCGCGCACTGGTTGCGCAAGGATCCGGAGAACTGAAGCTTGCCGTCGCGGATGCCGGCGAGGCGGCCGACGAGCCTGACCCCTGCGGCGCGCAGCGCGTTCAGATCCAGCATGGCGCGCTCCTCCGAGCCGACGAGCTGGAAGGAGGGGACGCCCCGCGCCCTCTCGATGTCGTCAACCTCGTCGTAGCGCTGGTCGAGCACGCCGGCGGCATCCATCCACCACTGGATGTCCCTGCCCCGGTAGGTCCTCGGCGCCCGGATGTGCTCGCCGACCGCGAGCGTGACCGGGCGACCGGAGCGATGGATCTCGTCGGCGAGCTGGACGCCCGTCGCGGACGCGCCGACCACCAGCACGCCACCCTGATCGAGCTGATCGGGGCCCCGGTAGCGCTCGGGCGTGAGCGTCCGGATCGCCGCTGGCAGGGCTCCGGCGATCCGCGGAATGCAGGGGAGGTTGCATGCGCCGGTCGCGAGCACCAGGGTCCTGCAGTGCCAGTCGCCGTGGGCCGTGCGCACCAGGTAGCCCATGTCGGTACGCCGGACCGACGTCACCCTGGTGCCGGTCCGCACCGGCGCCGCGACCAGCCGCGCATAGCGATCGAAGAACTGGACGACCTCGGGCATGGTGGCGAAGCCGTCCGGGTCATCGCCATCGTAGCCGAGCCCGGGCAGCCGGCGCTGCCAGTTGGGAGTGAGCAGTCGGAGCGAGTCCCAGCGCTCGGTCCGCCACGAATGGGCGACCTCGCCGCGCTCGAGCACGACGTGGTCGATCGACCGCTCGGTGAGGCAGCGGCTGATCGCCAGCCCGGCCTGCCCGGCGCCGATGACGACGGTGGTGATCGTGCGCATGGGACCCGCTCTCTTCTGCTCGCCGTTCTTCCGATCGCTCAGTTGACCTCGACCATCACGTCCGTCGGGTTGGTGATGATGTCGAAGACCGCCGAGCGCTTCTGCGACTGCGCGACGAGCGCCCGGATCTCGTCCGGGGTCGCGTCGGCGTCGATGGTGTAGGTGACCTTGATGCCGTCGAAGCCGTTGCGGACGTCGCCGTCGATGCCGAGGATGCCCTGGAGGTCCATGGTCCCTTCGATCGTCGCCGCGACCGAGCGGAGCTGGATCTTCCGGTGCTGGGCGACCGCCGCGATGCCGGCGGTGAGGCACGCGCCGAGGCCGACCAGCACGTACTCGACCGGCGTCGGACCGTTGTCCTCGGAGGCGAACAGCTCCGGGTGATCGGCGTCGAAGGCGAACTCGGTCTTGTGGCGGTGCTCCTCGCCGAGGCCGAAGAAGCCATCGACGGTCGAGCGGCTGTGCGTGCCGTTCATCCACGTGCAGGTCGTCCGCCAGCGAAACTGCGCCGCCTCGGGGGCTGCGGTCAGGGCCTCGCGTGCGCCGAGCAGCGCCTCGACGTTGACGCCGTTGTTGACCGTGGCTGCGGTAGGGGTCGCGAGCATGGACGTTCTCCTTGTCCGGTCAGTGGCTGAGAGGAACCCGGGCAGCGGCAACGACGAACTCGCCCGGGATGCGGTAGCCATCGTCCGCCCGGTAGGCGGCGATGGAATCGAGGTACTCCGCGTGGACCGCCCGCCTGGTCGCCGCGTCGAAGCGGCTGTAGGCGAGGGCCACCGGCCCGCCCTGGAACACCGCATCCAGTGCGGCGGCGGTGGAGGAGTAGTGAAGCGTGGTCCGCAGACGCTCGAAGCGGACGTCGGTGAACCCGGCCTCGGCGAACGTCCGCGCGAGGACGTCCTGGGTGCCGAGGCGGAAGAACATCGGGCAGACCTCGGAGGACACCCGCGCCGCCGTGATCGGGAAGATCTCCGCCCAGCCGCAGCTGGCGCGCGCCCCCCAGACGGCGGCGGCCGCCCGGCCGCCGGGCCGGAGCACGCGGCGCATCTCGAGGAGCGCCTTCGCCGGGTCCGGGACGTACATCAGGCCGAGCCCGCAGAGCGCGACATCGAAGGCGGCGTCCGCGAGCGGCAGCGCCTCGGCGTCGCAGCGCTCGAAGGTGGCGTTGTCGATGCCGCGCTCGGCCGCGAGCCGGCGGGCCGTCTCGACCATCTCGCCGGAGATGTCGGTGCCCACCACCGCGCCCCGCTCGCCGACCGCCTCGGCCATGCGGAAGCTGACCAGGCCGGTGCCGCAGGCGACGTCGAGGCCGCGCTCGCCCGGCTGCGGATCCGCCATGTCGAGCATCAGGCGATGGGCCGGCTCGAGCTGCGCGCGCCACGCCTGCTCGTAGGTCGGGACGGCCTTGTCCCAGCCGTAGCGCTGCACGCGACGCTGAAAGCGAGGGTCCATGGGTCAGGCCTCCCTGCCGTTCAGGCGCCGGACGCGCTTCAGCGCGACCGCCCTGCCGAAGACGTCGAGATACGGGCTGTGCCGCTCCGCGAGGTCGAGCAGCTGATCCACGGCGTCCGCCGGAGCCGGGCTCTGGATCGAGACCGCGTAGCGCACCTCCGTGTAGCCGGGCGGGATGCCGTCCCCGATGCCGAGCTCGCCCCTGGCGTTGAAGTCGGCCTGGACCTCGACCTCGAGGGCATCGACCGGCACCCCGAGGCGCGCGGCCCAGGCGGCGATGCCGATCGTGAGGCAGCTCGCGAGCGCGGCACGACCGAGCACGCCGGGGGTCGGCGCGGTCTCGTCGCCGCCGACCTTCGCGGGCATGTCGGCGGCCAGCTTCCAGGACCCCTCCTCGATCTCGCAGCGGAGACCGTCGATCAGGCGCGCCCTGGTGGCGCAGGTGAGGTGCCCGCGGGACGGCTTCAGCGCGAGCAGTTGGATGTTGCGCTCGGCGATCGCCCGTATCGTCAGCTGATCCGCCATCGTCTCCTCCAGGAACTTCGATCGGTCCGGCGTGGCGGGTGCGGCGAGCACTTCGGATGTCTGTTGGTTCACCCTCGAACCACGCCAGCCGGTCGATCAGCCTGGAGAAGAGGTCTACGGTCCCGAGGTTGCCCGCCGATGTCAGGGCCCGGACCATCGGGTTTCAGTTGTAACCGGTCTGC
>DASUSF010000458.1:0-5351 GCA_036375275.1 Geminicoccaceae bacterium
TTCCGGGATCCGTGCGGTGCACGTCTTCAACCCCACCGGGGTCGTCGTCTACAGCACGCTCGAGGACCCGCGCAGTCGGTTTCGCCTGACGCGCTGAAGGCGTTCCGCCTCGCCAGCGGCGCGGCCTGGGGCCTGGAATCCAGCAACGAGCTACAGAGCGGTTACAACATCCTGCGCGACGGTGCTCCGGTCGGGGCCGTGCTCGTCGCCTACCCGAAGGACGAGTTCCAGCGCGCGACCACGGCGATGGCGATCCGTGCCGGACGACTCGCCGCCCTGCTGTGGGCGGTCCTGTCGGCGATCGCCTACGCGGTGCTGCGCTTCCTCATGGCTGGCCCGGTGCGCAGGCTCGAGCAACTCGAGGCTCTGGCAGCCGGCGGCGATGCGGCGCCCGCGGCGACTGCGGGGGAGGCCACCCAAACCCGGGCGGGGCTCAGGCTGCTGGGTGACGAGCTCGACCAGCTGGAGACGAACCTTCGCGAGGCCGGGCTGACCTACACCGCGGCGGTGGCGGCGCTGACCCCCCTCACCGGGACCGGGGGCGGGGGGACCCGGCGGGCCGCCGAAGCGGTGGACGGCGCAGGGCAAAGCGGCTCGGTCCTGGTCGAGCAGGCGCCGGGCGGCTCGCTCGCCCGCACCATCGTGCGCCGCCTTGCTCCGCTGGCCGCGCTCCTGATCATCGCGGGCGCCCTGATCCTCGGCGCGATCACGGTGCGCGACGTCAACCGGTCGGTCGAGCCCGAGCTCGCGGCGCGGACCAGCCTGATCGGCACCGTGGTCAGCGAGAACGTGCAGCGCGCGGTACGCGCCGGGGTGCCGCTCGACCACCTGGTCGGCGCCGAGCAGTTCTTCGGCGCCATGCTCGCGAGGTTGCCGGAAGTCGCCTACATCGCGGTCGCCACCGGCCGGATCGTCCTCGAGGCCGGCGACCGGATCGATCCTTACCTGGCGCCACCGCGCGCCCGCAAGGAGGTGCGGAGCCACCCGATCATGCACGAGGGCGAGGAGATCGCCTACGTGATCATCGACATCGATCCGGCCTTCATCACCGACCGCTTCCTCGAGGTCTTCCTCGACCTCGGGGTGGTCATCCTGGTCACCGTGCTGATCGCCTTCGAGGTGATGATCCTGCTCACGAGCCGGTCGCTCACGGCCGCCCTCGACCGCCTGCAGCGCATCGCCGCCCTCCAGGCCGCCGGCGACTTCTCCAAGCGGGTACCAGGCACGGCGCGGCGCGGCGTCGACCGGATCGTCGCCCGTCTCGGCGAGCGGTCCGAGAGCCTGAACGCCCTTTTCGCGACGGCCTGGGCCCGGGCCGCCACCGCCCCGGACGCGGAGCGGCGGAGGCTGACGCTCGAAGCCGTCGCGGCGCGCTTTCGCCTGTCGCTCGAGGGCCCCGCCCTCCTCCGCTTCCCGTACTTCACCGACATCCGCCTCGCGCTGTTCCTGTTCGCCGCCGCAGACCAGCTGCCACTCTCATTCCTTCCGCTCTATACCCGGGCCGCCGAGAACCCGTGGGCCGGGCTCGACGAAAGCGTGGTGATCAGCCTCCCGCTCGCCGGCTACCTGCTCGCCATCCTGCTGGCGTCTCCGTTCGTGCGGCCGCTGACCGCGCAATTCGGTCACCGCCGCCTGCTCCTCCTCGCCGCGCTCCCGACCCTAGCTGCCCATATCGGCCTGTATCTCGCGAGCGGAGTCCCGGAGATCGTGCTGTACCGGACGCTGACCGGGCTCGGCTACGCCATCGCCACTCTGGCCTGCCAGGACTACGTCCTCGACATCGTGCCCAGGGACCAGCGCGACCGCTCGCTCGGCATGTTCTCGACCGTCCTGTTCGGCGGCATCTTTTGCGGCACCGCGCTCGGCGGCGTCCTTGCCGACCGGATCGGTCAGCCGGCGGTGTTCCTGGTCAGCGGCGGCCTCATCGTCGCATCGGCCGCGCTGATCGCGCGCTTCCTTTCTCCGCTCGACGCCGGCGCCGGCCGCACGGCCGCGCGGTACGGCCTGCCGACGATCTGGGCGCCGCTCCGCGACCGGACCTTCGCGGCGCTCGTGCTCGGGATCGCGATTCCCGCGGGCGTGCTGCTGCAGGCGTTCGTCGCCTACCTGGTCGCCCTGACCCTGGACGACCTCGACGCCTCGACCGCCGACATCGGCCGGACGCTGATGCTCTATTTCCTGGCGATCGCCCTGGTCGGCCCGCTCGCCGGCCGTGCCGCGGAGGCATGGGCGCCGGTAAGCGCGATCGCATCGACCGGCGCCTTCCTGTCCGGCGCATCGCTGCTGCCGGCGGCGTTCTGGCCGAGCCAGCTCACCCTCGCCGGTGCGGTGCTCGGCGCCGGCATCGGACACGGCATGACCCGGGGCGCTCAGGTCTCGATGGCCATGGCGATCGCCGAGACGGGGCTCGCCCGGCTCGGACCGAACGCCGTGCTCGGTGTCCTCAGGACGCTCGAGCGCGCCGGCAGCATCGTCGGGCTCCTCCCGATCGCGCTGCTGGCCGGCGTCGCCGGCTACCCGGACGCCACGCTCGCCGTCGCCGTCTGGGTGCTGGCCGGCGCCGCCCTCTACACCCTCGCAACCCTCAACTTGGGGGAGGGCTCGCGCGACGCGGCGGCGGCGCCGTCAGGTCGGGACTTCGCTCGAGATCGTCCGTAGAGTGGGATGCTCTGCTGCAGCAGAGTGGGATGCTTCAGCGGAATGAACGAGTTGGGGCATGATGAAGAGGATGGTCTGGGCGCTGCTCGCGCTCGTCGTTCTGATGGCGGCCCGACCGGTTCCGGCGGATGACGCCAACCTGATCTACGTCGTGGTCTGGCGCGGCTGCGAAGAAGCCTGCAAAGGCTTCAAGGCCGGTATCGCCGAGAGCGGGATGGACGCCGAACTGGTGATCCGCGACGCGGACCAGGACAAGTCCAGGCTTCCCGGCTTCGTGGAAGAGGCGAGAGCGCTCTGCGCCGACCTGGTGCTGACCTGGGGCACGAGCGTGACGCTCGGGATCGCGGGCACCCTCGACGACGCTGGTGACCCCCGCTTCATCCAGGACATCCCCCTGGTCTTCACCGTGGTCGCCGATCCGTTCGGGACGGGGGTTGCGAGGGGCTTCGAGGGGAGCGGGCGGCGGACCGTGACCGGCACATTCAACCGCGTGCCCGAGGCGGTCAACATCGAGGTGGTGCGGAAGTACGACCCGGCGTTCAGGACGCTCGGTCTCCTCTACAACGGCAACGAGCCCAATTCGGTGCTCAAGCTCGAAGAACTGCGCTCCCTCGCCGCGGAAATGAACTTCGAGCTGGTGGCGCTCGAGCTGGATCCGGGGTCGGGGCAGGAGCCGGACGTCGAGACGATCCCGGCACGGATGGCGGAGCTTCGCGCGCAGGGTGTGGAGTGGCTGTATCTCGGCTCGAGCTCCTTCCTGTTCGAGAACGGGGCAGTCTTCACCGCCGCGGCGGTCGAGAACGGCATTGCGGTGGTGAGCCCGTACGAGAGCCTGGTGCGCGACCACCAGGCTCTCCTGTCGGTCGCCGTGCGCTACGAGAACGTCGGCCGGCTCGCCGCCGGGCAGGCGCTGCGCATCCTCCGCGACGGCACGGCGCCGGGCGATCTGCCGATCGCGCAAGCCTCCGAATTCGCCTACACCGTCAACATGGAGGTCGCCCGGGAGCTCGACCGCTATCCCCCGTTCGAGTTCCTCCAGGTCGCCGAGACGGTCGGGAACTGACCGCCACGCAGCCCGTGGGAGCGGCAGGCGGTCCGCCCGACGGGCGTTGTCTCAGAACCTCGGTCTGGTGATGGTGCGGATCCCGATCACGCTCCCGGACGGGTAGTGCTTGACCAGAGACGTGGAAGGTCGCTCGGCCGCGCCGCGCTCGGCTCGCTCCCACGCGACGTCTCCGGGGCACGACTTGCCATCCAGCCTGGCGTCCGGGTGGCGGTAGCGCTGCAAGAAACGACGGCGCGGTCCCGCCCGTCTAAGCGGCGGATCGTTCCTGGCGGCGCTCGCCAAGCCAGCCGCCGAGGATGCCGGCGGCGAACGGCACCAGGCCGCCCACCAGCAGGTTCCCGACCGTGAACGTGCCCGAGAGGAGGAGCGCGATCAGCACGGCGATCGCCGCCGAGATCCCGGGCTCCAGGATGGTCCGGCCGGCCGACTTCAGGCCGACGATGAAGCCGCCGATCACGAACGCCAGCAGGTTGATCACCGCGGCAAGCGCGATCTGGCCGCCGCTCAGCTGGATGTTCTCGAGGTCCTCGGGGCTGGTCGCGCCTTCGAGCTCGGGGCCGAACAGCATCCCGATCAGAAACCCGCCGACCAGACTGAGCACGAGCATGACGACCACGCCGATGCCTATCCATTTCCAATCCAGGTTGCCCACTTCCTATCGCTCCTCGATCCGACATCCCACGCGATTAGAACGGCGCCCCTGGCATTAGGTTCTCAGCAGGCAAAAGCCGCGCCGTCGCCTGCTGGCGGTGAGCCCGCGACCATGGATCGCCCGTTGTCGGAGGTCCGGGTGATCGCGCGGGGCGGGCAGCGGCGCCGGGCTGGGTTCAGCTCGGCCGTGCGCCGGACGGTCCCGGTGCGGAACGACCGCCGCCCCGGCCACGTCGGGTGTACCGGAAGAACGGCCAGGCGCGGGTAGAGCAGAAAAGCGGCTCGATCGTGCGCCGCCTGGTCGGCTACGGCCGGCTCGAAGGGCTTCTCGCGGCCGAAGCGCTGGCCCGGCTGTACGCGGCGACCCGCCTGCACGGGAACCTTCTGCAGCCGTCGTTCAAGCTCCGGCAGAAGACTCGCGAGGGAGCGCGGTTGATGAAGCGCTACCACGCGCCCGAGCCCCGGTGGCGCGGGCGCTGGCGCACCCGGCCCTCGATGCGGCGACCAAGCAGCGGCTGGTGCGTGCGGCGCAGGCCGAGCTCGGCGAGCGCGTCGATCATCGCCGCATGACGGCGGTTCGCGAGGCCGGATCCGCGCTGGCGCAGGTCGACCGGTTCGCGGCTGACTCGAAGCGGCGCCGGGGCTGTCGCGGAAAGAGGTTCTTGCGCGGCCAGGGCAGGAAGGAGCGGCTGTCTTACTCCCGAAAGCTGAAGTCGCCGGATCCTGAGCCGCGCCTCTGAGCCAACTACTTGAAATCTTTGGCGTCCCCTGGGGGAATCGAACCCCCGTTTCCAGCGTGAGAGGCTGGCGTCCTGACCGCTAGACGAAGGGGACGCGGGCGGCCGGCCCCCTATGTAGAAGGGCGCCGCCTCGGAATCAAGCCTCGCCGCGGCGCCGGAGGGCTGATCCGGCGCGCGCGAAGCCGCCCACCACCTCGAGCTCGGCCGACCACAGGAACGGGTCGACCGGCTGGACC
>DASUSF010000459.1:0-5741 GCA_036375275.1 Geminicoccaceae bacterium
GCCGGCTCGGCCGGTGCGAGGCGACGGTCCGGCTGCCGCTGGTCGAGCCGGGCGAGGCGACCCGGGCCGCGGTCGACGCCGCGATGGTCTCGGCCGGCCTCTTGAACTAGAGCAAGTTCCGATGAGACAGAACCGCATCGAGCCACGACGCGCCTCCGCTCATCGGAAGATAATTGCTCTATGCCAATGGATCGGAGCGGGTTCACCCGAGCGGAGCCGCTTGCAGGCGGTTCCGTCATATCGGGATCCGCTCTAGCCGTCGTGGCGAAGGACCAGGACGTCGGCCGGAGGACGATCGCGCGCAACCGGCGCGCGACCTTCGACTACTTCATCGACGAGCGCTTCGAGGCGGGCGTCATGCTCGCCGGCAGCGAGGTCAAGTCGCTGCGCGCGGGGCGCGGCAACATCAGCGAGGCGTACGCCAGCGAGCAGGGCGGCGAGCTGTACCTGATCAACGCCTACATCCCGGACTACGCCGCGGCCAGCCACTTCGGGCACGACACGCGGCGGCCGCGGAAGCTGCTTCTCCACCGCCGCGAGATCAACCGGCTGACCGGCGCGCTGCAGAAGAAGGGGCAGACCCTGATCCCCTTGAACCTCTACTTCAACCGGCGGGGCATCGCCAAGGTCGAGCTCGGCCTCGCCCACGGCAAGAAGCAGCACGACAAGCGCCACGCGATCAAGGACCGGGACTGGAAGCGCGAGCAGGAGCGCCTGCTGCGCCGCCACGACTGACGCGTCGTCAGGCCGGTTCGCGGGCCAAAGGAGATCCGCCGTCGTGCCGATGGCGCGCGCTCGCTTCGGGGACTCGAACGAGGCCGGAACGCTTTTCTCCCGAGGTCGACAGCCGGGGCCGACGGTCCTAGAGCATCATCCGCTTGACTAGAACCGCTCTCGTGAGCGGTTCTACGCGGATAAAGATGCTCTACATCGTTGAGGTAGAGCAGTTTTCTTCCGATGAGCGAGGGGCCTGCCTCGACTTGAAGGTGGTTCCACCTCATCGGAAACTGCTCTAGGCTGCTCCGATCAGGGACGGCATCAGGG
This sequence comes from Geminicoccaceae bacterium, assembly GCA_036375275.1. Lineage (GTDB taxonomy): Bacteria > Pseudomonadota > Alphaproteobacteria > Geminicoccales > Geminicoccaceae > DASUSF01. Next base: position 1,045 of record DASUSF010000459.1, read on the forward strand.
GGCAAGAACGATGCAACGGAAAGTTGCCGGCCCGGCCGACGAAGCCGGCGTCCGCCGGACGATCGGGGCGCGGCGCGAGGCCGAGGAACGGGCGCTCGAAGCGAGGCGCCGCCTCGAGGACTGCGACTGCAAGGAAGGCATGTTCCCGAACCCGAGCCGCCGGCAGGTGCTGCGCGGCACGGTGGCGATGGCGGGCGCGACGACGGCGGGGCTGCTCGGCCGGGGGGCCGCGGCGGATGCGCCGCCCGGGGCGGTCGCCTACGACGTCCCGGAAGACCCGACCAAGGTCCAGGGCCGCCTCACCGGCGAGGACGGCGGCTACGGCACCCGCTCGCAGTTCGAGGACGAGGTGCGCTGGCGCTTCCCGACCGCGACGCAGGAGTCGTCCTGGACCATGACGCCGCTCGCCGAGGGGCACGGCATCATCACGCCGTCGGGGCTGCACTTCGAGCGCCACCACGGCGGCATCCCGACCATCGACCCGGCCAGGCACACCCTGATCGTGCACGGCATGGTCGACCGGCCGAAGAAGTACACGATGGGCGACCTCGAGCGCTTCCCGGCGGTCTCCCGCTTCCATTTCATCGAGTGCTCCGGCAACGGCCTCACCGAATGGCGGGAGCCGACCCTCGGGACCGTCCAGGGCACCCACGGGCTGACCAGCACCTCGGAGTGGACCGGAGTCCCGCTCTCGACCATCCTCCGCGAGGTCGGGGTGCAGGACGGCGCCGCCTGGATCCTCGCCGAAGGCGCGGACGCGGCGGTGATGACCCGGAGCATCCCGATCGACAAGGCGTGGACCGATGCGATGCTGGCGTACGGCCAGAACGGGGAGGCGATCCGCCCTGAGCAGGGTTACCCGCTCCGCCTCCTCCTGCCCGGTTACGAGGGCAACACCCACATCAAGTGGCTGCGCCGGCTCGAGATCAGCGACCAGCCGTTCATGACCCGGGAGGAGACCTCGAAGTACACCGACCTCCTGGATGGCGGGAAGGCGCGGCAGTTCTCCTTCACCATGGAAGCGAAGTCGGTGATCACCTTCCCGTCCGGCGAGATGAAGCTGCCGGGCGCGGGCTTCTACGAGATCACCGGGCTCGCCTGGTCGGGGCGGGGCAAGGTCAGGCGGGTCGAGGTCTCGACCGACGGCGGCGCGAACTGGCACCTCGCCTCGCTCGACGAGCCGGTGCTGCCGATCTGCCACACCCGCTTCCGCTATCCGTGGCATTGGGACGGCCAGCCGGCGGTCCTGCAGAGCCGGGTCCAGGACGAGACCGGCTACATCCAGCCGACGCTCCAGCAGCTGGTCGACGTGCGCGGCCTCGGCGGCGGCAAGTTCGGCTCGATCTACCACCTCAACTCGATCCAGAGCTGGGCCGTGGCGAGCGATGGGAGCGTGAGCAATGTCCATGCTTAGGCCCGTCCTCGCCGGTGCCGCCCTGACCTTGTGGCTGGGCGGCTCCTTCGGCGTGGCCGCGGAGAGCGGCTACGGCGGCCCCTACGACTTCGGCACGACGCCGAGCGCCGAGGAGATCGCGGCGGTCGACATCGACGTGATGCCGGACGGGCGCGGGCTGCCGGAGGGCACCGGCACCTACGAGGACGGCCGCGCGATCTACATGGAGCAGTGCGCCGCCTGCCATGGGCAGCAGCTCGAGGGCGTGCCGGAGGCCGGCGGCGACAAGCTGATCGGCGGTCGCGGCAGCCTCGCGAGCGGCTCGCCGGTGAAGACGGTCGAGAGCTACTGGCCGTACGCCACCACGCTGTTCGACTACGTCTACCGGGCGATGCCGCTGCACAGCCCGGGCTCGCTGTCGGCGGACCAGGTCTACGACGTGGTCGCGTTCATCCTCGCCGAGGCGAACGTGATCCCGAAGGACCAGAAGATCGACGCGCGGAACCTCGCCCAAGTGGAGATGCCGAACCGGGACGGGTTCATCCCCGATCCCCGGCCGGACGTCTTCAACTACGACTGAGGCCGGCGATCGCGGGGGCCGCCGTAGCTCGGAACGGGGTCGGGGGCCCCGGCGACCGGATCAGCGCGTCGCCGCCGCGTAGGCGATCGCTTCGACCTCGAGCTTCGCGTCCATCACCAGCTTCGCGACTACGGTCGAGCGCGCCGGCGGCTCGCCCGGGAAGTACTCCCGCCAGACGGCGTCGAAGCGGGCGAAGTCGCGCGAATCGTCGATCCAGCAGGTGCACTGGACGACGTCCTCGAGGCCGAGCCCGGCGGCGGCGAGAATCGCCTTGATGCGATCCAGGACCTCCCGGGCCTGAACCTCGATCGAGGCGCCGGAGAAGGCGCCGTCGGTGTCGGTCGCCATCTGGCCGGAGACGAACACGAGATCCCCCGCGCGCACCGCGTTCGAGAACGGCCGCGGCGCGCCGTCGGGGCCGGCCGGGGGGCCGACGACCACCTGCCTGCTCATTCGCCCGACCCTCCCTTGCGCCTGACCTTCCTCCGGCAAGCGCGGCTCTGCTATGAGGGCCGCGGTCCGGACCCGAAGGGATCGCGCTTGGACGCTCTGGTCAATGGCCGGGTCTTCACCGGCGACGGCTGGCTCGACCGCCACGTCGTCCTGCTCGAGGGCGGCACCGTCCTGGACGTGGTCCGCCCGGGCGAGGTGCCGGCGGCGGCGCGTCCGGTCGATCTCGGCGGGCGGCGTCTGGTGCCCGGCTTCGTCGACCTCCAGGTCAACGGCGGCGGCGGGGTCCTGTTCAACGACACCCCGACGGTCGACGGGCTCCGCCGGATCGCGTCCGCGCACCGCCGCTTCGGGACGACCGCGCTGCTCCCGACCCTGATCACCACGGACACCCCGACCATGCAGGCGGCCGCGGTGGCCGTCGACGCCGCGATCCGGGAGAGGGTCCCGGGCATCCTCGGGATCCACTTCGAGGGCCCGCACCTCGACCCGGCGCGGGCGGGGGTGCACGACCCGGCGCTGATCCGCCCGCCCGGGCCGGGCGACCTCGATCTGCTCACGTCGCTGCACGCGGGCCGGACGCTCGTGACCCTCGCGCCGAACCGGGTGGAGGCGGAGTTCGTCGCTGCGCTCGTCGCACGTGGCGCCCGGGTCAGCGCCGGCCACACCGACGGCGGCTTCGAGGCGCTGACCCGGATGCACGCCGCCGGGATCAGCGGCTACACCCACCTCTTCAACGCCATGTCGCCGCTCGCCTCGCGCGCGCCGGGCGCGGTCGGCGCGGCCCTCGCCGATCCGGAGGTCGCCGCCGGGATCATCGTCGACGGCCACCATGTCCACCCGGCGAGCGTCCGGATCGCGCACGCCTGCAAGCCGGCCGGCAGGCTCTTCCTGGTCACCGACGCCATGCCGCCGGTCGGCGCGTCGCTCACGCGGTTCGAGCTCGGCGGCCGGGCGATCGAGGTCCGGGACGGACGCTGCACCGATGGCGACGGCCGGCTCGCCGGCGCGGTCCTGGACATGGCGTCGGCGGTCCGGACCTGCGTCGACCTGGTCGGGATCGCGCTCGACGAGGCGCTGCGGATGGCGTCGGCCTACCCGGCCCGGTTCCTCGGGCTCGGCGAGACCCACGGGCGGATCGGGACCGGCGCGCGGGCGGACCTCGTGCTGCTGGACGAGGCGCTCGAGGTCAGGGCGACCTGGATCGGCGGCGCGGCGCTCTGGGAGACGCGCGGGTGAGCCGGATCGGGTTCGACCTCGGCGGCTCTAAGCTCGCCGCGATCGCGCTCGACGACCGGGGCGGCGAGCTCGAGCGGCTCCGCCGGCCGGTGCCGCGCGCCTACCCGGCGCTGCTCGACGCCTTCGTCGGCATGACATGCGCGCTCGAGCGGGCGCACGGGCCGAGCCCGGTGGTCGGGATCGGCATGCCCGGCATGATCGCCGCCGACGGCCGCCTCGTCCGGGTGGTCAACCTGCCGTGGGTCGAAGGCCGCTCGATCGCGGACGATCTCGCCGCCCGGCTCGCCCGCCCGGTCCGGATCGCCAACGACGCCAACTGCTTCGCCCTTTCCGAGGCGCTCGACGGCGCCGCCGCGGGCGCGCGGGTGGTGTTCGGCGCGATCCTCGGCACCGGCGTCGGCGGCGCCGTCGTGGTCGACGGCCGGGCGCTGCCCGGCGCCAATGCGATCGCCGGCGAATGGGGGCACAACCCGCTGCCGCCGGACGAGGAGGAGAGGGGGCTCGCGCCGCCGCGCTGCGCCTGCGGCCGGGCCGGCTGCATCGAGGCGTGGCTCAACGGCGACGCCCTGCTCCGCGAGGTCCGGGCCCAGGGCGGCGGCGCCCGGAGCGCGGTGGAGGTGGCCGCCCGGGCGGCCACGGGCGACCCCGCGGCCACCCGCGCCCTCGAGCGCTACGCCCGCCGGCTGGCCCGGGCGCTCGCCGGCATCATCAACCTGCTCGACCCCGACGTCATCGTGGTCGGCGGCGGGCTGTCCGCGATCGACCGGCTGTACGCGGCGGTGCCGGAGCTGTGGCGCCCGCACGTCGTGGCGCCGGCGCCGGCGACCCGGCTGGTCCGGGCGCGGCACGGACCCGACAGCGGGCTGCGCGGCGCCGCCTGGCTCGCCGGCTGAACGAGGCCTCGCGCGCGCCGGGCTCCGCCGCCCCCGGCGGGGCCGCTCAGGCGGTGCCGGCGATGTAGTCGTGGAGCTGGTGGGCCTCCGACTCGAGCTCCTGCAGGCGGTGCTTGACCACGTCGCCGATGCTGATGATGCC
>DASUSF010000460.1:0-29132 GCA_036375275.1 Geminicoccaceae bacterium
TCGTCAGGGGTCGCGCGGGACCGGGCGGCCGGAGGTCGAGGGCGACCCGAGCACGGCCACGATACCTCGGGGCTCCATCAATGCTCCATGATGATGATTCCACATCCAGGTGTTGAGCATGCTGCACCGCCGAAGCCGGACTCGCAGGTAGGTGATAGCCGGCTAAAGAACAATACGGGAACATTCGCAGCGGACGCCGCCGCATGGCGCCGTCGGGCACGTCCTGACAGGAACAGGGCGGCGGGGCGCCCGCCGGGAGATGCAGGTAAAGGCGGGGCGCCCGCCGGGGGATGCGGGTAAAGGAGCTGAGGGACGCGAGGGTCGGACGTCAGGTGGCGACCAGATCGCTCTCCACCGCCTCGATCTCGAACGCCGCCGCCATCAGCGCCCGGGTGTAGGGGTTGGCCGGCTGTTCGAACACGCGGTCCGCCGGCCCCTGCTCGACCACCTGGCCGTCGCGCATGACGATGACGTGGTCGCTCAGCGCCCGGACCACCCGGAGGTCGTGGCTGATGAACATGTAGGCGAGGCCGTGGCGCGCCTGGAGGTCGCGGAGCAGGTCGACGATCTGCGCCTGGACCGACATGTCGAGCGCCGAGGTCGGCTCGTCGAGCACCACGAACTTGGGCTCGAGCACCATGGCGCGGGCGATGCTGATCCGCTGCCGCTGACCGCCCGAGAACTCGTGCGGGTAGCGGTCCTGGCTCGCCGGATCGAGCCCGACCTCGTCGAGCGCGCGGGCGACCCGCTCGCGGCGCTCCGCGCCGTTGCCGCCGAGGCCGTGGAGCCCCAGCCCTTCGCCGACGATCTGGCCGATCGAGAGCCGGGGCGAGAGGCTGGAGAACGGGTCCTGGAAGACGATCTGCATCTCGCGCCGGAGCGGACGGAGCCGGCGCGTCGACCAGCCCTGGATGTCCTGGCCCCGGAAGCGGATCGCGCCCTCGCTCCTGAGCAGGCGGAGGAGGGCGAGGCCGAGCGTGGTCTTGCCCGATCCGCTCTCGCCTACCACGCCGACCGTCTGTCCGCGGCGCACCAGGACGTCGATCCCGTCGACCGCCTTGACGTGCCCGACGGTCCGCCGGAGGAGGCCGCGCTGGATCGGGAAGTGCACCTTGACCCGCTCGCCCGCCATCACCACCGGCGCCGACTCGTCCCGCTGCAGCGGCCGCCCTTTCGGCTCGGCCGCGAGGAGGTGCCGGGTGTAGGGATGCTGCGGGCGCTCGAAGATGTCCTCGACCGCCCCCTGCTCGACCATCTCGCCGTCGGTCATGACCGCGACCCGGTCAGCGGTCTTGCGGACGATGGTGAGGTCGTGGGTGATCAGCATGACCGCCATGCCGAGGCGCTGCTGCAGGTCCTCGAGCAGCTTCAGGATCTGCGCCTGGACCGTCACGTCGAGGGCGGTGGTCGGCTCGTCCGCGATCAGCAGGTCCGGCTCGTTGGCGAGCGCCATCGCGATCATCACCCGCTGGCGCTGGCCGCCGGACAGTTGGTGCGGGTAGGCGTCGAGCCGGCGCTCGGCGTCCTGGAGACGGACCAGCTCGAGCAGCTCCAGGGTCCGCGCGCGCGCGGCGCTCCGGCTCATCCCCCGGTGCAGGATCAGGGTCTCGCTGACCTGCTTCTCGACCTTGTGCAGCGGGTTGAGCGAGGTCATCGGCTCCTGGAAGATCATGCCGATCCGCCCGCCCCGGACCCGCTGCATGGCCGTCTCGTCGGCGCCCATCAGCTCCTCGCCCTGGAGCCTGATGCTGCCGCTCGGGTGCGACGCCTTCGGATAGGGGAGCAGCTGGAGCACCGAGAGCGCGGTCACGGACTTCCCGGAGCCGCTCTCGCCGACCACCGCGAGGGTCTCGCCCCGGTCGATGTGGAACGACGCTCCGCGCACCGCCAGCACGTCGCCGCCCTCGACCCGGAACGTGACCGAGAGGTCGTCGACCTCCAGGAGACGGCTCATCGGCTGGCCCTCACCGGAAGGTCTTCCGCGGATCGAACGCGTCGCGCACCGCCTCGCCGATGAACACCAGCAGCGAGAGCATCACCGCCATGACCACGAAGCCGGAGATGCCGAGCCAGGGCGCCTGCAGGTTGGCCTTGCCCTGGGCGAGCAGCTCGCCGAGCGAAGGCGAGCCGGCGGGCAGGCCGAAGCCCAGGAAGTCGAGCGAGGTCAGGCTCGTGATGCCGCCGATCAGGATGAACGGCATGAAGGTGAGCGTCGAGACCATGGCGTTCGGGAGCACGTGCCGGACCATGATGATGTGGTTGGGGACGCCGAGCGCCCGTGCCGCGCGCACGAAGTCGAAGTTCCGGGCGCGCAGGAACTCGGCCCGGACCACGCCGACCAGCGCCACCCACTGGAACAGGAGCAGGAGCCCCAGCAGCCACCAGAAGTTCGGAGTCACGACGCTCGCCAGGATGATCAGCAGGTAGAGCGTCGGCATCGAGGTCCAGATCTCGATGAAGCGCTGGAACAGCAGATCGAGCCAGCCGCCGTAGTACCCCTGCACCGCGCCGGCGATGATCCCGATGATCGAGCTCAGGATGGTCAGGATCAGCCCGAACAGCACCGAGATGCGGAAGCCGTAGATGATCCGGGCGACGACGTCGCGCGCCTGATCGTCGGTGCCGAGCCAGTTCATAGCACTCGGCGGCGACGGCGCCGGCGTCGGCAGGTCGTAGATCACGGTGTCGTAGCTGTAGGGGATCGGCGGCCAGATCGCGAAGCCCCGCTCGTCGATCAGCTCCATGACGAAGGGGTCGGTGTAGTCGGCCTCGGTCGGGAAGTCGCCGCCGAATGTTGTTTCTGGATACGCGACCAGGAACGGCGCGTAGACCTCGCCGTCGAACCAGACCAGGAGCGGCTTGTCGTTCGCGACCACCTCGGCGAACAGGGTGACCACGAACAGGACCATGAAGATGTAGAGCGAGACGTAGCCCCGGCGGTTGGCCTTGAAGTTGGCGAGCCGCCGCTGGTTGATCGGGCTGACCCGGAGCGGCACCCCGAGCAGCCACTCCCGGCGCCGCGGCGGGCTGAGGGCGACCGTCGCCATCAGGCCTCGCGGCTCTCGAAGTCGATCCGGGGATCGATCGCGACGTACATCATGTCCGAGATCAGCTGCATGATCAGGCCCAGGAGGCCGAACATGTAGAGCGAGGCGAACATCACCGGGTAGTCGCGCTTGAGCGCCGCCTCGTAGCCGAGCAGCCCGAGCCCGTCGAGCGAGAAGATGATCTCGATCAGGAAGGCGCCGGTGAACAGGATGCCGACGAAGGCCGCGGGAAAGCCGGCGATGATGATCAGCATGCCGTTCCTGAACACGTGGCCGTAGAGCACCCGGCGCTCGACCAGCCCCTTGGCGCGCGCGGTCAGCACGTACTGCTTGTTGATCTCCTCGAGGAAGGAGTTCTTGGTCAGCATGGTCATGCCGGCGAAGGCGCCGATCATCAGCGAGATCAGCGGCAGCGTCAGGTGCCAGAAGTAGTCGACGATCCGCTCCGGCCAGCTGAGCTGCTCCCAGTTGTCCGAGACCAGGCCGCGCAGCGGGAACCAGTCGAAGAAGCTGCCGCCGGCGAACAGCACGATCAGCAGGATCGCGAACAGGAAGCCCGGGATCGCGTTGCCGACGATCACGAGGCCGCTCGTCCAGATGTCGAACTTGGAGCCGTCGCGGACCGCCTTCGCGATCCCGAGCGGGATCGAGATCAGGTAGGTCAGGAGGGTGGTCCAGAGGCCGAGCGAGATCGAGACCGGCATCTTGTCGATGATCAGGTCGATCACCGATTCGTCGCGGAAGTAGCTGCTGCCGAAATCGAACCTGAGGTACTGGCCCATCATCTGGAAGAAGCGCTCGTGCAGCGGCTTGTCGAAGCCGTAGAGCCGCTCGATCTCGGTGATGAACTCGGGATCGAGGCCCTGCGCGCCCCGGTAGCGGCCGGCGCCCTCGCTGGTCGCCCCTCCGCCACCGCCGCCCTGGATGTCGCCCTGCCCCGCGCCGCTGACCCGCGCGGTGACGTCGACCCCGCTCCCGGTGAGCTCGGCGATCAGCTGCTCGACCGGGCCGCCCGGGGCGACGTTGATGACCAGGAAATTGATGATCATGATCCCGAGCAGCGTCGGGACGATCAGCAGCAGGCGCTTGGTGATGTAGGCCAGCAAGGGAGTGCGGCGTCCGGCCGGACCGGCCTCAGTTCGCGGGCGCGGCCCGAGCGCCGCCCGCTTCCTCCTGCTCCTCCTCGACCTCGGCGACCGCGGCCTGATCGATCCACCAGGTCATGAGGTCGATCCCGTACTTGGGATCCTCCTTCGGGCGCTCGAACTTGTCCCAGTAGGCGATGCGCGTGGTCCGGATGTGCCACTGCGGGATCACGTAGTGGTTCCAGAGCAGGACCCGGTCGAGCGCCCGGCTCGCGGCGATCAGGTCGTCCCGGCTCGGCGCCTGGATGATCTTGTCGACCAGGACGTCGACCACCTCGTTCTTGATGCCGATCAGGTTGCGTCCGCCGCGCACGTCGGCCGCCTCGCTGCCCCAGAAGTCGCGCTGCTCGTTGCCCGGCGACAGGCTCTGGCCGAAGGTCGAGATGACCATGTCGAAGTCGTAGTCGTCGAGCCGGTTCTGGTACTGCGCCGGATCCACCGTCCGCACGTCGACGTCGATGCCGAGCCGCTCGAGGTTCTTCCGGAACGGCAGCACCACCCGCTCGAAGGCCGGCGAGACGAGCAGGATCTCGAACCGCATCGGCTGACCCTCGGCGTTCCGGAGCTTGCCGTCCCGGACCGTCCAGCCGGCCTCGTTCAGGAGCTGCAGCGCCTGGCGAAGGTTGCGCCGCGGGTTGCCCGAGCCATCGGTCGACGGCGGCTCGTAGACGCTGGTGAACACCTCCTCCGGGAGCTGGTCGCGGTAGGGCTCGAGCAGCGCGAGCTCGGCCTCGCCCGGCAGGCCGGTCGCCGCCAGCTCGGAGTTCGAGAAGAAGCTACTGGTGCGCTCGTACTGGCCGTAGAACAGGTTCTGGTTGGTCCACTCGAAGTCGAACGCGTAGCCCAGCGCCTCGCGCACCTTGGGATCGTCGAACGGCGCGCGGCGGGTGTTGAAGATGAAGGCCTGCATGCCGGTGCCGCGCTCGTGCGGGATCTCCTCGAGCTTGATCCGCCCGGCGGCGACCGCCGGCCCGGTGTAGCCGGTCGCCCAGAGCTTGCTGGTGTTCTCGACCCGGACGTCGTACTCGCCGGCCTTGAACGCCTCGAGCGCGACGTTCGCATCCCGGAAGTACTCGTAGCTGATCTCGTCGAAGTTGTACCGGCCGACGTTCACCGGCAGATCGGCGCCCCAGTAGTCCTCGACCCGCTCGAAGCTGATCCGGCGCCCCGGGTCGACCGACTTGATCCGGTACGGTCCGCTGCCGAGCGGCGGCTCGAGCGTGGTCCGGTCGAACTCGCGGTCCTCGTAGTAGTGCTTGGGCAGGACCGGCATCTGCCCGGCGATCAGGGGCAGCTCGCGGTTCACGGTGCCGTCGAAGGTCATCCTGACCCGCCGCTCGCCATCGGCGACCGCTTCCGTGATGTTGGCGTAGTACGCCCGGTAGAAGGGATGCCCCTTCTCCTTGAGCGTGTTGAAGGACCAGATGACGTCCTCGACGGTGATCGGCCGGCCGTCGTGCCAGCGCGCCTCGGGATGCAGCGTGAACGCGACCCAGGAGCGATCCTCGGGGATCTCGATGCTCTCGGCGACCAGCCCGTATTCCGAGAACGGCTCGTCGAGGCTACCCGTGGTCAGGGTCTCGAAGATCAGGCTGACGCCGGCGGCCGGCGTTCCCTTGAGGATGAACGGGTTGAGATTGTCGAAGCTGCCGATCGCCGACTCGACCATCGTCCCGCCCTTGGGCGCGTTCGGATTGACGTAGTCGAAGTGCTCGAAGTCCGCGCCGTACTTCAGCTCGCCGAACATCGAGGCGCCGTGGACCGGCTCCACCGCGCCGACGGGAGCCGCGAGCGCGCTGGTGAGGAAGCCGGCGAGGAGCAGGGCTGCGGAGAGCGGGCGTCGAAGCATGGGCGATGGCATCCGGTCGCTCGATCTGAAACCAGTGGTCGCTCTCTATATAAGGGCGTGCGCCCCGATGACAGCCGCTTCGGCGCCGGATGAGCGAGGTTTAATGCGCGCGGGAAGCGAGCAGCTCGAGCGCCGCGGCGTGGACCCGGCGGTCGCCGGCGGCCAGCACCCGCCCGTCGGAGCCGCGGCGCAGCGGCTGGCCGGCCCAGTCGGTCATGAGCCCGCCGGCGCCCTCGACCACCGGGACGAGGGCGAGGAAGTCGTGGCCGTCCAGGCCGGCCTCGACGATCAGGTCGGCGAAGCCCATGGCGAGCAGGCCGTAGGCGTAGCAGTCGCCGCCGAACATCGCGAGCTTGACCGCCGCCTCGACCCGCCCGTAGGCGTCGCGCTCGGGTCCGCGCGCGAACAGGAGCGGGCTCGTGGTCGAGAGCACCGCGTCCTCGAGCCGGGCGCAGGCCCGGACCTGGATCTCGGCGCCGTTGCAGCGGCTCGGCCGGCCCACGACGCCAATCCAGCGCTCGCCGAGGATGCACTGGTCGATGATCCCGAGCAGCGGCCGGCCGTCCCGGACCAGACTGATCAGGGTCCCGAACATCGGGCGTCCGGTGATGAACGACTTGGTGCCGTCGATCGGATCGAGGCTCCAGACCAGGTCCGCCCCCGGGTTCCGGTCAGGCTCCTCCTCGCCCTCGATCCCATGGTCGGGAAAGCGCGCCTCGATCAGCCGGCGAAGCGTCGCCTCGGTCTCGCGGTCGGCGATGGTGACCGGGCTCTGGTCGGACTTTTCCTCGACGTCGACCGCGGTCCGGAAGTAGCGCCGCAGCACCTCGCCCGCGGCGTCGGCGAGGCGGTCGGCGAAGCTGACGTAGCCGTCGAGGTCAGGACCGGTCACCGGGCCCCCCGCCCACCCGCTCACTGGCCGGGCGGCGGGGGCGCGTCGGGCGAGATCGAGCGGAGATAGCTGATCACCTGCGCCCGCTCCTCGTCGTCCTTGAGGCCGGCGAACGACATGCGGGTGCCCTTTGCCCAGCCCCTCGGGTCGGCGAGGAAGGCATCCAGCGCGGCGTAGTCCCAGGCGCCCTCCTTCTCCTGGAGCGCGGACGAGTACCGGAAGCCCTCGACCGCGGCGATGTCGCTGCCGACCACGCCGTGCAGGTTGGGCCCGACCTTGTTCGGCCCGCCCTCCTCGAAGCTGTGGCAGGCGATGCACTTGCGCGCGGCCGCCTCGCCAGCCGCCGGATCCGCAGTCGCGATCATGGCGAGGGCCCCTTCCGCCGCCGCAGCGTCGCCCTCCGCCGGCTGCTGCTCGGAAGGCTGCGCCGCGGCCTGCTCCTCGCCCCCGGCCGCCTGACCCTCCGCCGGTTGCTGTCCGGAAGGCTGCGCCGCGGCCTGCTCCTGGCCGCCCTCAGAGGCAGCCGCGCCGGCCTGATCGCCGCCGCCGTCGGGCAGCGGGGGCGCGTCGGGCGAGATCGAGCGCAGGTAGGCGATCAGCTCCGCGCGCTCCTGCTCCTTCTTGACCCCGGCGAAGGACATCTTGGTGCCGGGCGCCCAGCCCTTGGGATCCGTGAGAAACCCGTCGAGCGCGGCGTGGTCCCAGACACCCTCCTTGCCGGCCAGCGCATCCGAGTAGGCGAACCCGTCGACCGCGGCGATCTCGCGCCCGGCCACCCCGTGCAGCCCCGGCCCGATCTTGTTCGGCCCCCCCTCCTCGAACGAGTGGCAGGCGGCGCATTTCCTGGCCGCGGCCTCGCCGGCCGCCGGATCGGCGTCCGCGATCATCGCGACCAGCCCGCCGCCCGCTTCACCTCCCGCCGCTTCACCTCCCGCCGCTTCACCTCCCGCCGTGTCGCCGCCATCCGCCGCGGCCGCCTGGGTCTCCTCCGGCTCGGGCAGCGGCGGCGCGTCGGGCGAGATCGAGCGCAGGTACACGATGACGTCGGCGCGATCCTCGTCGCTCTTGATCCCGGCGTAGGACATCTTGGTGCCGGGAGCCCAACCCCGGGGGTCGGCGAGGAACCCGTTCAGCGCCTCGTAGTCCCAGGCGCCGTCCATCCCGGCGAGGGCGTCGGAGTAGGCGAAGCCCTCGCCCGCGGCGATGTCGCGTCCGACCACGCCGTGCAGCGCCGGACCCACCTTGTTCGGCCCGCCCTCCTCGAACGAGTGGCAGGCGGCGCAGGCCTTGACCGCCCCCTCCCCGGCCGCCGGATCCGCGTTCGCGAGCAGGACCCCGAGCGGCGTCGCCGGCGCCTCGCCGCCGGCCTCTCCGCCACCCTCCTCGGCCACCTCGATCACGTAGGCGGGCTCCTCGGGCGTCTCGGCGTGGTAGAGCATCCGCGAGAGCACGCCGGTGCCGGACGCGATCACGCCGGCGGTCAGCACGGCGGCGAGCAGCTTGTTGGTTTCGAGCGAGGATGCCATGGCGGGCGCGCTCTCCCTTGTCTCCCGTGCCGGCGGCGGAGCCCGCCTGCTCTCGCGCAAGCTCGAAGGCCGGACACAGCCGGTCAACGTGACCGTTTGTCCAGCCGTCCGCCTCTGCTAAGGACAAGCCCCCGCTTCCGCGCCGACCTAGTTGAACGATGTCCCGATGCCCGTCAACCCAGCTTCGCCCGACGCCACGGTCGTCATGATTCCGGCCCGGCTCGGCTCGAGCCGGCTGCCCAACAAGCCGCTCGCCGAGATCGCGGGCGTGCCGATGATCGTGCAGGTCTGGCGCCGCGCGCGCGAGGCCGACGTTGGCCCGGTGGTGGTGGCCTGCGGCGAGGCGGCGATCGCCGACGCGGTCCGCGGTCACGGCGGCGAGGCGGTGCTGACCGATCCGGCGCTGCCGTCCGGGACCGACCGGATCTCGGCCGCGCTCCGGAGCCTCGACCCGGCCCGGCGGTTCACCCGCGTGGTCAACCTGCAGGGCGATCTGCCGACCCTCGCGCCCGAGGCGATGCGCGCCGCGCTGCGGCCGCTCGACGAGCTCGACGTCGAGATCGGCACCCTGGTCGCGGCGACCGAGGACCCGGAGGAGAAGTCCGACCCGAACGTGGTCAAGGCGGTGATCGCGTTCGACCCGAAGCGCCCCGGGCTCGGCCGGGCGCTGTACTTCACCCGCGCCTGCGCGCCGGCCGGCGACGGTCCGGTCTGGCACCACATCGGCATCTACACGTACCGCCGCCGCACCCTCGAGCGCCTGGCATCGATGCCGCCGAGTCCGCTCGAGCGGCGCGAGCGCCTGGAGCAGCTGCGGGCGCTCGAGGCCGGGATCGGGATCGGGGTGGCGACCGTCGAGGTCGTGCCGCTCGGGGTCGACACGGCCGCCGACCTCGACCGCGCGCGCGCGCTCCTCGAGACCCCTGAGCGACCGGGAGGCAGACCCTGACCATGGAGCGGACCCACCCCTCCGCCGCCGAGCGCACCGGGCCGGACCCGGCACGCCGGATCGTCTTCCAGGGCCAGCCGGGCGCCTACTCGCACATGGCCTGCGCCCAGGTGTTCCCGGACCTCGAGGCGGTGCCGAGCGGGTCCTTCGAGGACGCCTTCGCCGCGGTCCGCGAGCGGCGCGCCGACCGGGCGATGATCCCGATCGAGAATTCGGTCGCCGGCCGGGTCGCCGACATCCATCACCTGATGCCGCACGGCGGGCTGTACATCACCGGCGAGCACTTCCAGCGGGTCAACCACCACCTGCTCGCGCGCCCGGGCGTGAAGCTCGATCAGATCCGGGTGGTGCGCTCGCACATCCATGCCCTGAACCAGTGCCGGCGCCTGCTCCGCGAGCTCGGCCTGACGCCCAAGGTGCATGCCGACACCGCCGGCGCCGCGGCGGAGATCGCCGGCTCGGAGGCCACCGACGAGGCCGCGATCGCGTCCCGCCTCGCCGCCGACATCTACGGCCTCGACGTGCTCCGATCGGACATCGAGGACGCGATCCACAACACCACCCGGTTCGTCGTGCTCGCCCGGGAGCCGGACGAGCCGGCGGTCGATGCCGGACCGTGCATCACGAGCTTCCTGTTCCGGGTGCGCAACGTCCCGGCCGCGCTCTACAAGGCCCTCGGCGGCTTCGCCACCAACGGCGTCAACATGATCAAGCTCGAGAGCTACGTCGACCGGGCCTTCAACCAGGCGCAGTTCTACGCCGAGATCCTCGGCCACCCGGCGGAGCGGCCGGTCAGCAACGCGTTCGAGGAGCTGATCTTCTTCTCCTACGAGGTCGAGCGGCTGGGCACCTACCCGGCCCACCCGTTCCGCTTCCGGAACGGCTGACGGCGGCCGGCCGCCCCCGCGGCAGCGGATCAGGCTGCGGGAAGCGTCGCCGCCTCCGCCCTCCGGCGGCGCTCGCGCGCGGCCGCCAGACGGGCGCCCGCGAGGCGGTCGGCGACGACGTGGGGCGGCAGGTCGTCCCGCGCCGACTGATCGAAGATCCGGTCCAGCACCTCGCCGATCCGGTCGACCCGGCGCAGGACGAGGTCGCGGTCGTAGCCGCCGGGAGCGAGCTCGCCGGCGATGCTGATGATGCCGCCCGCGTTGATGACGTAATCCGGCGCGTAGAGGATGTCGCGGCGGTGCAGCTCGTCGCCGTGCCGGCCCTCGAGCAGCTGGTTGTTGGCCGCCCCCGCAATCACCCGGCAGCGGAGGCCCGGGAGCGTCCGGTCGTCGACCACGCCACCGAGGGCGCAGGGCGCGAGCACCTCGGTCTCGACCCCGAGGATCCCGTCGACACCCACCACCTCCGCCCCCAGCTCCTCAACGGCGCGGGCGACGCGCCTCGGATCGAGATCCGCCACGGTCAGCCGCGCGCCATCGGCACGGACCAGGCGCGCCACCTCGAAGCCGACGTGGCCGAGCCCCTGGACCGCCACCCGGACGCCCTGGAGATCGGAGCCCAGCCGGTGCCGGACCGCGCTCCGGATGCCGTGCCAGACGCCGCGCGCCGTGATCGGCGACGGATCGCCCCCGGCGCCGGCCGAGCGCCCGAGCACGAAGCGGCTCGCTTCGCCGATCGCGTCCATGTCGGCAGGTCCGGTGCCGACGTCCTCGGCGGTGTAATAGAGGCCGCCGGCAGCCTCGAGCGCACGGCCGAAGGCATGGAACAGCGCCCTGGACTTGCCGGTCCGCGGATCGCCGATGATGACCGCCTTGCCGCCGCCGCAGTCGAGGCCGGCGAGCGCGGACTTGTAGGTCATGCCGCGGGCGAGGCGGAGCACGTCCGTCAGGGCGCTCGCCTCGTCCGGATAGGGCCACATCCGGAGGCCCCCGATCGCGGGGCCGAGCGAGGTGTCGTGGATCGCGATGATCGCTCTGAGCCCGCTCTCCCGGTCGGCCAGGAAGACGACCTGCTCGTGATCGTCGAAGGCGGGCGAAGAGAACAGCTGCATGTCCGTCTCCTCCGGGTCGCCGCCACGTCCACCGGTCGGCAGCCGGCCCGGCACACAGGTGTCATGCACCGGAATGGTTAACGAAGTCTCTACGTCGAGGATCTGGGCGCGCTCGCGATGTCGATCCAGCGACCTCCCCGCCTCAAGGTAGGTATCCGAGCAGTCGCCACCAGAGCGCCTGCAGCGGGACCAGCACGACGATGGTCAGCAGGCCGATCAGCAGACCGGCGCGGGCGCCGGCGGCGAGCGGCACCCGGGCGAGCGCGAGCGCGACCATGATCGGCGCCGACTGGTAGGGCAGGAGCATGGTCGAGAAGCCGATCACCTGGGTCATCAGCACGGTCTGGAGCGGCAGTCCCGACTGCTCGGCGATCGGCCCAGCGAGCGGCGTCAACACTGCCGGCATGGCGGCGAGCGCGGTGAGCAGGCTGGTGACCACGTTCAGGCCCATGATCGCCGCGAAGCTGGCGAGCGGCGCCGCCTGGTCGAGCGGCAGCCGCTCCAGCAGCAGCCGGCCGAGGGCGTCGCCGAGGCCGCTGGCGTCGATCAGCCGGGCCACGCCGAGGAGGCCGGCGACATAGAAGAACGACCCGAAGTTGATCTGACGCTCGAACGTCTCGCGTCCGACCACGCCGGTCCCGGGCAGGAGGCAGAGCAGGCCCGCGAGCAGCGCGACCCAGCCGGGCGAGACGCCGTGCAGTCCGTCGCTCGCCCAGAGCAGGAGGGCGCCGCCGAGGATCAGGGCGAGCCGCCGCTCGGCCGGCGACCACGCGCTCGCCGCCGGCTCTTCCCGAGCCGTGGCGCCGTGCGCCGGGGCCTCCTGGAACATCCGGCTCAGCACCTCCGCGATCAGGACCGCCTTCAGAAGGCCGAGCACCGGGAAGTGCATGACGAAGTAGGCGAACCAGCTGATTCCCTGGCCGTAGAGGGTCTCCATGGTGCCGAGGAGCACCATGTTCGGCAGGTTCGCGGGCAGGATCGCGAGCGCCGGCAGGAAGGTTCCGAAGGTGACCGCGAGCAGGATCCCCTGGCTGCCGCGGCTGCCGGGCTCGAACCCCATGCTGGGGGCGAGCGCCAGGAAGATCGGCAGCAGGATCACGATCCGGCCCATCGCCGCCGGGACCAGGAAGGACAGGACCAGGCAGACCAGGACCGTGCCGTAGATGATCCGCCGGTAGGAGCCGCCGAGCCCGCCGGCGATCAGGCGGGCGGCGCGCGCGCCGAGGCCGGTCACCTCGATCGCGGCGGCGATCACGAGACCGCCGAAGACCAGCCAGAGCCCCGGCGTGGCGAAGCCCGCGAAGATCACCTCCGGCGGCGCGATCCCGAGCCAGGTGACGACCACGAACACGATCAGCGCGGTGATGTGGGCCTCGAGCGCCGCGCTCGCCCAGAGCCCGATCGCGAGCACCACGACCGCGGCCGGCGCGCCCAGGTCCGGCCGGATCCCGAGCCAGCCGGGCAGCGCGGCGATGACGAGCGCGGCCAGGGCGACCAGGGCCGCGGCCCCGCGGGCGAGGCTCATCCCCGGCTCAGTCGGACGGCCCGGCTTCGAAGTCGAGCAGGACCGTGCCCTCCTCGACCTGCTCGCCCTCCCGCACCCGGAGCACGCCGAGCCGGCCCGCGACGGGCGCGCGGAGCGCGTGCTCCATCTTCATCGCCTCGAGCACGATCAGCACCGTCCCGGCCGCCACCTCCGCCCCGGGGTCGACCGGGCAGCGGGTGATCCGCCCTGGCATCGGCGCCACGAACAGCGCCTCGTCCTCCTCCCGGCCCGCCGCCTCGGCGAGCGGATCGACCTCCGCCACGCGATGGTGGCGCCCCTGGAAGAACAGGTGCAGCACGTCGCCGATCCGCCGGCCGCCCAGCCGCCCCCGCCGGCCGCCCATCTCGACGTCGAGCAGACCGGAGTCGGCGCACACGCTCGCCCGGACGTCGTGCTCGGCGTCGCGCGCGACGAGGCGCCAGCGCCCGGAGCCGGTCCTGACGGCATCGATCGCGTGGCTCTCGCCGTCCGTCGTGCGGAGCCGGAGCGTCTGGTGGCCGACGTCGTTGAGGCGCCAGCCGTCGCTCCGGCTCCAGGGGTCGTGGGTGCGCCCCTGGCGCCGGACCGCCTGCTCCCGTTCCACCAGGAGGAACAGGGCCGCGAGCATCGGGCCCTCCTCGGGCAGGCCGCCCGCGGGGTCGGCCGCGGGCGTCGCCTGAATCTCGTCGAGCAGGCCGATGTCGACCCGCCCCGCCATCACGTCCCGATGCTCGAGGACGGCGGCCAGGAAGTCGCGGTTGGTCGCCACCGGCGCGACCTCCAGCTCCCGAAGGGCGCGGACGAGGCGTCGCCGGGCGGTGTCCCGCTCGGGACCCCAGGCGACGAGCTTCGCGATCATCGGGTCGTAGAATGAGGTGACCTCGTCGCCCGCGCCGACCCCGGTTTCGACCCGGAGCTCGACCGCCGCCTCGGGCAGGCGGAGATGGACCAGCCGGCCGGTCGATGGGATGAAGCCCTGCGCCGGATCCTCCGCGTACAGCCGGGCCTCGATGCTGTGGCCGATGAAGCCCACCTCGTCCTGGCCGAGCGGCAGGGCCTCGCCGGCTGCGACCCGGAGCTGCCATTCGACCAGGTCGATGCCGGTGATCATCTCGGTGACCGGGTGCTCGACCTGGAGGCGCGTGTTCATCTCGATGAAATGGAACCCGCCCTCGGCATCGAGCAGGAACTCGACCGTGCCGGCGCCGGTGTAGCCGACGGCGGCGGCCGCGCGCACCGCCGCCGCGCCGAGGGTCGCGCGGAGCTCCGGCCCGAGCCCCGGCGCCGGCGCCTCCTCGATCACCTTCTGGTGCCGGCGCTGCAGCGAGCAATCGCGCTCGAACAGGTGGAGCACCCGGCCGTGACGGTCGCCGAAGACCTGGACCTCGACGTGACGCGGCCGGTCGAGATAGCGCTCGAGCAGCATCCGCTCGTCGCCGAACCCGGCCCTGGCCTCGCGCCGTGCGCTCTCGAGGGCGGCGTCGAACTCCGCGAGGTCGCGGACGACGCGCATCCCGCGCCCCCCGCCGCCGGCGGCCGCCTTGATCAGCAGCGGCAGTCCGATCCGTTCGGCGGCCGCCCGGAGCATCGCCGGGTCCTGGTCCTCGGGCGCTTCCCCCGGCACCAGGGGCACGCCGGCGGCGCCGACCACCGCCTTCGCCCGGTCCTTGGCGCCCATGATCTCGATCGCCTCGACCGGCGGGCCGACGAACACGAGCCCGGCATCGGCCACGGCCCGCGCGAAGGCGGCGCTCTCGGACAGAAAGCCGTAGCCGGGGTGGATCGCGTCCGCACCGCTCGCCCGCGCCGCATCCAGAATGCGGTCGATCCGGAGATAGCTGTCGGCCGCCGCCGCCGGGCCGATCGGCCGCGCCTCGTCGGCGAGCGCGACGTGCCGGGCGTGCCGGTCGGCCTCGGAGAAGACCGCGACCCCGCGGATCCCGAGCCGCCGGAGCGTGTGCGTGATCCGGCAGGCGATCTCGCCCCGGTTGGCGATCAGGACCGAGTCGAACACGGCGGCCTCAGAGCCAGGCCGGGCTGCGCTTGCCGAGAAAGGCCGCGATCCCCTCCCGGCCCTCTTCGGAGCCGCGGATGCGCGCGATCCGCTGCGCGGTGTCGTCGATCACCGCCTCCGAGATCGGCTGATGGGTGAGGTCCTGCACCAGGCGCTTGGCGGCGGCCATGGCGAGCGGCCCGTTCTTCAGGAGCTCGCCGAGGCAGCCCTCGACCTCCTCGTCCAGCCTGTTCTTCTTGACCACCCTGTGGATCAGGCCGATGCGCGCCGCCTCGGCGGCATCGACCCGCTCGCCCGTCACCATGAGACGCCGCGCGTGGCGGGGCCCGATGGCGGCGACCACGTACGGCCCGATCACCGACGGGATCAGGCCGAGGCGGACCTCGGTCGTGCCGAGCACCACGTCGTCGACCGCGAGCGCTAGGTCGGAGGCGCAGATCAGGCCGAGCCCGCCGCCGAGGGCCGCGCCGTTCACCGCGGCGATGGTCGGCTTGGGCAGGGCGTAGAGCGCCTGCATCAGGCGGGCGAGGCCGCGCGCGTCCGCCAGGTTCGCCTCGAGCCCGCGCTCCGCCATCCGCCGCATCCAGTCGAGGTCCGCCCCGGCCGAGAAGCTCTTTCCGGCTCCGGTCAGGACGACGGCGCGCACCTCCGGGTCGCGGCCCAGTCCCTCGAGGGCGGCGGTCATCTCGGCGATCAGGTGCTCGTCGAAGGCGTTGTGGACCTCCGGGCGGTTCATGGTCATCCGGACGATCCCGCGCCCGTCCCGCTCGACCTGCAGCCTCGACTGGGCGGGTTGATCGCCGCTCATCGCCTCATTCCCTTCAGGTGCGCTCGCGCCACCTCCGTGGTCGCGGCAGTCTGACGCGGCAGGATCACGATAGGCTACTAGTCCTACATCCGGAACACGCCGAAGGTGGTCGGGGGCACCGGAGCCCGGAGCGCCGCGGCGAGGCCGAGGGCGAGCACGGTCCGGGTCTCGGCCGGGTCGATGATGCCGTCGTCCCAGAGCCGCGCGGTCGCGTAGTAGGGGTGGCCCTCGCGTTCGTACTGCTCCCGGATCGGCGCCTTGAACGCCTCCTCGTCGTCGGCGGACCAGGTCTCGCCGGCGCGCTCGAGGTTGTCGCTCCGGACCTGGGCGAGGACGCTCGCCGCCTGCTCGCCGCCCATCACCGAGATCCTGGCGTTCGGCCAGGTCCAGAGGAAGCGGGGGTCGTAGGCGCGGCCGCACATCGCGTAGTTGCCGGCGCCGAACGAGCCGCCGATGATCACCGTGAGCTTCGGGACCTCGGCGCAGGCGACGGCGGTCACCATCTTCGCGCCGGCGCGGGCGATGCCGCCGGCCTCATATTTCCGCCCCACCATGAAGCCGGTGATGTTCTGGAGGAAGACCAGCGGCGTGCCGCGCTTGGCGCAGAGCTGGATGAAGTGGGCGCCCTTGTCCGCGGACTCGCTGAACAGGATGCCGTTGTTGGCGACGATCCCGACCGGCATGCCCTCGATCCGGGCGAAGCCCGTGACCAGGGTCGCGCCGTAGCGCGCCTTGAACTCGTCGAAGACCGAGCCGTCGACGATCCGGGCGACGACCTCCCGAACCTCGAAGGACTCGCGGAGATCCTCCGGGACGATGCCGTAGAGCTCGCCGGGGTCGTGCCGCGGCGGCTCCGGCTCGTGCCGGTCGGGCGTGGCGGCGACCGCCGTGGCGGCGTGTGTCATGATCCGACGCGCGAGTGCCAGCGCATGGTCGTCGTCGTCGGCGAAATGATCGGCGACGCCGGAGACCCGGGTGTGCAGGTCCGCGCCGCCGAGCTCCTCGGCGCTCACCACCTCGCCGGTGGCAGCCTTGACCAGCGGCGGGCCGCCCAGGAAGATGGTCCCCTGCTCCTTCACGATGATCGCCTCGTCCGCCATCGCCGGCACATAGGCGCCACCGGCGGTGCAGGAGCCCATCACCACCGCGATCTGCGGGATCCCGGCCGCCGACATGGTGGCCTGGTTGAAGAAGATCCGCCCGAAGTGCTCCCGGTCGGGAAACACCTCGTCCTGGTTCGGGAGGTTCGCGCCGCCGGAATCGACCAGGTAGACGCACGGCAGCCGGTTCTGCGCGGCGATCGCCTGGGCGCGGACGTGCTTCTTGACCGTGATCGGGTAGTAGGTGCCGCCCTTCACCGTGGCATCGTTGGCGACGATCACGCACTCCCGGCCCGCGACCCGGCCGATCCCGGTGATGATGCCGGCGGCCGGCACCTCGTCGTCGTACAGGCCGTTCGCCGCCAGCTGCGAGAGCTCGAGGAACGGCGCGCCGGGATCGAGGAGGCGCCGGACCCGCTCCCGCGGCAGGAGCTTGCCCCGCGCCAGATGCCGCTCCCGCGCCCGCTCGCCGCCGCCCTCCTTGACCTTGTGGACCCGGCGCCGGAGGTCCTCGACCAGCGCCGTCATCAGGGCGGCGCGGCGGGCGAAGTCGTCGCTCCGGCGGTCGACCCGGGTGCGGAGCACGCTCAAGCCGTCACCACCCGCCGCGCTCCAGCCAGGTCACGACCTGCGGTAGGCGGTCCGCGCCCCAGAAGGGCTCCTCGTCCACGATCACGAAGGGCGAGCCGAACACCCCGCGCTCGATCGACGCCTGGGTGCGCTCCTTCAGGCGTTCCTTGATCGCGGGCTCGGCGACCGCCGCGATCAGCTCCTCCCGGTCGATCCCCTGCCCCGCCGCGATCTCCGCGACCAGCTCCGGGTGCCCGATCTCCCGGCCCTCCGCCCAGTGCGCCTGGAGGATCGCCCGGGCGAGTCGCTTCGCGGCTTCGGGTCCACGGGTCTCGTCGAGCCACACCGTCGCCCGGCTCGCATGCAGCGAGTTGTCGGGCAGCACCGGCGGGGCCGTGAACGGGACCCCGAGCAGGCGGGCGAAGCGCGGCAGGTCGTGCATCATGTACGGCCCCTTGAGCGGGATCTGCGCGAGCGGCCGCATGCCGGTCTGCTTGAAGGCGGCGCCGAGCATCACCGGGTGCCAGCGCACCTCGCGTCCGAAGCGCTCGGCGATGCGGTCGATCTGCGTGCTCGCGAGATAGCCGTAGGGGCTCGCGAACTCGAAGTAGAAGTCGATCGGGCCTGCCATGCCGCCACCCCGCTCCAACCCTGGCTCAACCTTAGCCGACCAGCGGCTTGCGCGCATCAGCCGAGCGCACTCTCCCGATCGCCGGGAGCGGGCACGGATCGACCGGGATCAGATCTCCCTTGGCGCCTCGGCTGGCGGTTCGTGGCGCCGGCACCACAGAACCACGGCATTTGTGACAGTTCCGATATGAATCGATAACAGCGGCATTAGCTAATTGCCGTTAGTTGATACGGTACCATCGTCGATTGTTCCGGGAGTGAGGGAAGGTCGGTGGGGCTGCACTACGTCAGGCTGGGGAAAGGCGGCAGCTCGACTGGAATGTTCAGGGATCCGTCGAGCTACACGGGGATCGCGGCCGCTCCCGTGATCCTGTGGGCCGCGAGCGTCCTAATCGCCGCCACCTATAGCGCGCCCTTTCGGATGCTCGCGAGCGAGGACGGCCCGATCGAGACCGCGCAGGCGGCGGTGCTCGTCGGCTGCGCGCTCCTCAGCGCATGCATCGCGCTGGCTCTGCATCGTAGGAACCGGTCAGGCTGGAGCGTCCTGTATGCCTGCCTCGCCGCCGCCTGCCTGTGGACCGCGGGCGAGGAGATCAGCTGGGGCCAGCGGCTGTTCGGGCTCGCGACCCCCGAGTGGCTGGCGCACAACCGGCAGGGGGAAGCAAACCTGCACAACCTTCCAGGCGTCGGTTCCACATTGTACCGGGTCGTCTGGTGCAGCCTCTGGGTGGCCGTCGTCCTGTCGCTCGTGACCAGCTACTGGAAGCCCTCCCTGACGGCGCGGTGGCGGACGGACCTCTGGGTTCCCCCACCGATCCTGATCCCATTTTGGCTGTGCTTCCTCTCCTACGACGCAGTCCGGGCGCTCGATCAGTGGTGGTTCCAGCGCGACCACGTGGCCCTGACGGTGTCCCGGCTGCAGGAGCCGGCGGAATTTCTCCTTTACGGCGGTGTGCTCGCGTTCCTGGCCATCGTCCTGGTGCGGGTCCGCGCGGGACCGGCGCGGGGTCGCATGCGCGGATCGAGCGAACTACAGGCGCGCGCCGCCGGCGCCGACCATCGGTAGAGCAAGCCGCGCGCAGGACGTCCCGCCTCAGCCGGTCGCCTCGAACAGCTCGCGGCCGATCAGCCAGCGCCGGATCTCGGAGGTGCCGGCGCCGATCTCGTAGAGCTTGGCGTCCCGGAGCAGGCGTCCGGTCGGATAGTCGTTGATGTAGCCGTTCCCGCCCAGCGCCTGGATCGCCTGGAGCGCCATCCAGGTCGCCTTCTCGGCGGCGTAGAGCAGGCAGCCGGCGGCATCGAAGCGCGTGGTCCGGCCGCGGTCGGCGGCGAGCCCGGTGAGGTAGACGTAGGACTTGGCCGCATTCATGCCGACGTACATGTCGGCGAGCTTCCCCTGCATCAGCTGGAAGTGGCCGATCGGCTCGCCGAACTGCCGGCGCTCGTGGAGATAAGGCACGGCCACGTCGAGGCAGTTCTGCATGATCCCGAGCGGTCCGCCCGCGAGCACCAGGCGCTCGTAGTCGAGCCCGCTCATCAGCACGCGCGCGCCCCCGCCGACCCGGCCGAGCACGTTCTCCTCCGGCACCTCGCAGTCCTCGAAGATCAGCTCGCACGTGTCCGAGCCGCGCATCCCGAGCTTGTCCAGCTTCTGCGCCGTCCGGAAGCCGGTCATCCCCTTCTCGATCAGGAACGCCGTGATGCCGCGGGCACCGGCCTCGGGGTCCGTCTTGGCGTAGACCACGAGCGTCTCCGCCTCGGGGCCGTTGGTGATCCACATCTTCGACCCGTTCAGGACGTAGCGGTCGCCCTTCTTCAGCGCCCGGGTGCGCATCGCGACCACGTCCGAGCCGGCGCCGGGCTCGCTCATCGCGAGGGCGCCCACGTGCTCGCCGGAGATCAGCTTCGGCAGATGCCGGCGCTTCTGCTCGTCGGTGCCGTGGATCCGGATCTGGTTCACGCAGAGGTTCGAGTGCGCGCCATAGCTCAGGCCCACGGAAGCGCTTGCGCGGGAAATCTCCTCCATCGCGATGACGTGCTCGGTGTAGCCGAGACCGCTCCCGCCCCACGCCTCCTCGACGGTCAGGCCGAGCAGGCCGAGCTCCCCGAGCCTCGGCCAGAGGTCGCGGGGGAAGGTGTTGGTCCGGTCGATCTCCGCGGCGCGGGGCGCGATCTGGCTCTGGGCGAAGCCGGCGACGGTCTCACGGATCATCTCGGCGTGCTCGCCGAGATCGACCGGCAGCGAGGGCAGGCTGATCTGGGCCATGGCGAGGGCTCCTACAGCAGGAACAGGGTGGCGAGGCCAAGGAAGGTGAAGAAGCCGACCACGTCGGTGACGGTGGTGAGGAACACGCCCGAGCTGACCGCCGGGTCCAGCCCCAGCCGGTCGAACAGCATCGGAAGCGCCACGCCGGCGACCGCGGCGAAGATCAGGGTCACCAGCAGGGCGATGCCGAACATCACGCCGAGCATGAGATTGCCGAACCAGACCACCGCGACGAGGACGCCGACGACCAGGAACAGGAGGCCGTTGAGGCCGCCGACGATGAACTCCCGACCGAGCACCCGGTAGGCGTTGCGCGCGGTCAGCTCGCGCGTCGCCAGCGCGCGGATCACCACGCTGAGCGTCTGGGTGCCGCCGTTGCCGCCCATCGAGGCGACGATCGGCATCAGCACCGCGAGCGCCACCAGCTGGTCGATCGCGCCCTCGAACTGGGCGATCACGATCGAGGCGATGATCGCGGTCCCGAGGTTGATCAGCAGCCAGGGAAACCGCTTCTTCCCGGTCTCGATGGGCGAGGCGAAGATGTCGCTGTCGGGCGCGCCGCCGAGGGCGAGGAAATCCTCCTCGGCCTCCTCCTCCAGCACGTCGACCACGTCGTCGACGGTGATCACGCCGATCAGCCGGCCGCGGTCGTCGATCACCGGGGCCGAGACCAGGCCGTACTGCCGGAACAGGAAGGCGACCTCCTCCTGGTCCATCTCGGCCGGGATCAGGCGCAGCTCCTTGAGCTTCAGCTGGTGCAGGAGGACCTCGCGCCCGGAGCGCAGCACCTTGCTCAGCGGGATCGAGCCGACCGGCTCGAAGCGCGGGTTGATGATGTAGATGTCGTAGAACTCGTCGGGCAGCTCCGCCTTGGCGCGCAGGTAGTCGATGGTCTGGCCGACCGTCCAGAATTCCGGGATCGCGACCACCTGGCGCTGCATCAGGCGGCCGGCGCTGTCCTCGGGGAAGGCGAGGCCCTGCTCGAGCATGGCGCGCTCGGACGCCGGCATCGAGCCGAGCAGGCGCATCTGGTCCTCGTCGCCGAGGTAGCTCAGCACGTCGATCGCGTCGTCGGTGTCGAGCTCGGCGATCGCCGCCGCGGCCTGCTCCGGCCCGAGCTGCTCGAGCACGTCGGCGCGGACGTTCTCGTGCAGGTGGGTCAGCAGCTCCGGATCGAGATCCTCCTTCAGGATCTCGACCATCGCCTCCCGGTCCTCGGCCGGCAGCTGCTCGAGCAGGTCGGCCTGGTCGGCGACGTGGAGGTCGTCCAGGACATCCAGCACGCGGTCCGTCGCGTCCGAGCGCAGCGCCTGCTCGACCTCCCGGATCAGCTCCTCGGACAGCTCGGCCGGCGCGTCCTGGTCGCGCTTCGCCTCGGGCTCGCGGACCTCGGCCATGGCGGCTCAGAGGGTCCGGGTCTGGGCGTCCACCGCCGCCAGAGCGGCCAGGTTGACGATGCCGCGGGCGGTGATCGAGGACGTGACCACGTGGGCGGGCTTCGCCGGCCCGACCAGGATCGGCCCGACCGCCACCGCGCCCGTCACCTCGCGGACCAGGGTGTAGGCGATGTTGGCGGCGTTGAGGTCGGGGAAGATCAGAAGGTTCGCCTCGCCCTCGAGGGTCGACCCGGGCAGGATGCGGCCCCGGACCGCCTGGTTCAGCGCGGCGTCGGCGTGCATTTCGCCATCCACCTCGAGCTCCGGCTCGCGCGCCCGGATCAGCTCGAGCGCCTTCCGCATCTTCTGCGCCGACGGTGTGTCCAGGCTGCCGAAGTCGGAGTGCGAGAGCAGCGCGACCTTGGGCTCGAGGCCGAAGCGGCGGACCACCTCGGCCGCCATGCACGCGGTCTCGCACACCTCCTCGGCCGGCGGGTCGATCGAGACCTCGGTGTCGGCGAGGAACAGCAGCCCGCGGTCCAGGATCACGAGGTGCACGGTCGAGTAGTCGTGGGCATCCGGGCGGATGCCGAGCACGTCGCGGACGTGGCGGACGCTCCGCTGGAAGGTCCCGGTCGGCCCGGCGATGAGCGCATCCGCCTCGCCACGATCGACCATGATCGAGCCGATCACCGTGGTCCGGGTCCGGACCAGCAGGCGGGCGGCGTCGGGGGTCACGCCCCGGCGCCCGGTGCGCGCGAGGTAGTGCGTCACGTAGTCGTTGTAGCGCGGGTCGCTCTCGGGATTGCAGATCTGGACCGCGTTCTCGAGGTCGATCGCGAGGCCGAGCCGCTGGATCCGGGCCTCGAGGACGTCCGGACGCCCGATCAGGATGGGTTGGACCAGACCCTCCTGGAGCAGCACCTCGACCGCGCGCAGCACGCGCGTCTCCTCGCCATCGGAAAACACGATCCGCTTCGGCTCCTCGCGCGCCCGCTCGAAGATCGGCCGCATGGTGAGGCCGCTCCGGAAGACGAAGGTCGAGAGCCTGGCCCGGTAGGCGTCGAAGTCCTCGATCGGCCGCTCGGCGACGCCGCTCTCCATCGCCGCGCGGGCGACCGCGACCGGCAACTCCACGGCGAGCCTGGAGTCGAACGGTTTCGGGATGATGCAGTCGGGGCCGAAGTTGAGGCTGGCGAGCCCGTAGGCCGCGGCGACGGTCTCCGGCGCCCCGCTCCGCGCCACCTTCGCGATGGCGTGCGCGCAGGCGGTCTTCATCTCCTCGTTGATGGTGGTCGCGCCGACGTCGAGCGCACCCCGGAAGATGTACGGAAAGCAG
Organism: Geminicoccaceae bacterium; assembly: GCA_036375275.1. Classification (GTDB taxonomy): domain Bacteria; phylum Pseudomonadota; class Alphaproteobacteria; order Geminicoccales; family Geminicoccaceae; genus DASUSF01. The sequence continues at coordinate 23,036 of DASUSF010000460.1, forward strand.
AGCACATTGTTGACCTGGTTCGGAAAATCGCTCCGCCCGGTCGCGATGATCGCGTCTGGCTTGGCCAGGCGCGCCTCGTCCGGCATGATTTCGGGGACGGGATTGGCGAGCGCCAGGATCAGCGGCCCGTCGGCCATGGTCTCGACCATCTCGCGGGTGACGATGCCGGGCGCCGAGACGCCGAGGAAGACGTCGGCGCCGACCATCGCGTCTGCGAGCGTCCGCTTCTCCGTGCGTTGGGCGAAGGCGCTCTTGTAGGGGTCCATGAGCGCCGCGCGGCCTGCGTAGACCACGCCCTCGATGTCGCTGACGATGATGTGCTCGCGCCGGACCCCGAGCTCGACCAGCAGGTTCAGGCAGGCGATCGCCGCCGCGCCCGCGCCCGAGCAGCACAGCCGCACGTCCCCGAGCCGCTTGCCCTGCAGCTCCAGCCCGTTCAGGACCGCCGCCGCGACGATGATCGCGGTGCCGTGCTGGTCGTCGTGGAACACCGGGATCCGCATCCGCTTCCTGAGCTCGGTCTCGACCTCGAAGCACTCCGGCGCCTTGATGTCCTCGAGGTTGATCGCGCCGAAGGTCGGCTCGAGCGCGCGCACGATCTCGATCAGCTTCGCCGGATCCCGCTCGTCGATCTCGATGTCGAAGGCATCGATGCCGGCGAACTTCTTGAACAGGACCGCCTTGCCCTCCATGACCGGCTTGCTGGCGAGCGGGCCGATCGCGCCCAGGCCGAGCACCGCCGTGCCATTGCTGACCACCGCGACGAGGTTGCCGCGCGAGGTGAGGCTCGCGGCCTCGTTCGGATCGTCCACGATCGCCTCGCAGGCGAACGCGACTCCCGGCGAGTAGGCGAGCGCGAGGTCGCGCTGATTCGCGAGCGGCTTGGTCGCCACCATCGCGACCTTGCCCTGGGGCCGGGCGCGGTGATAGGCGAGCGCGCTGTCGCGCAAGCTGTCCGTCGACATCCTCGAAGGCCCTTTCTCGACCACGCTGCCGGCGCCCCGTCCGCCGGACGGCGCTTTCGCGCTGGAAGCCTATAGGGGGCGCGGCCGGTTGAGAAGCGCGGTCCGGAACCCGCGGGCGGCGCGGGCGGCGGCTCAGCCAGGCCAGTGGGTGAGCAGAGGGCCGTCCCGGCCGAAGACCGGATCCTGGTCGGGCAGCGGGACGTCGCGGATGGTCTCGAGCACCCGCGGCCGCTCGCCCGGCCCGCCCCGGCAGAGATCATAGTCCTCCTGCCCGGCCGGATAGGCCCCGACCACGAGGAAGTCGGCCGACGCGCCGAGGTTCTGGTGCCCCGTCCCGGCCGGGAGCACGACCACGTCCCCGGCGCCGACCTCCAGGGCCTCGCCGGCGGCGCCGCCGAGGCGGACTCTCGCCCGTCCGGCGCAGATCCCGAGCACCTCGTGGGCGTTGCTGTGGTAGTGCGGGAACGGGAACACCCCGTTCCGCCACGAGCCGCCCCAGCCGTTGCGGGCGAACAGCGCCTCGGCGACCGCCGCCGGATCCGGCGCGCCTTCCAGCTCGAGCACGCCCGGATAGAGCAGGACCGGCAGCTTCGGGTTGTTGGGGATCCGCCCGTCGTCCTCGAACCGGAGGGTCCTGACCACGGTTTCCTGCGTCGTCGCGTTCACGTCGTCCTCCGACCTCGACCTTGACCTCGATCTCCCCGGCCGGTTGAAGTGTGCCTCCCGGGCCTTGCGGGAACAACGGATACCGGGCGCCGTTGATCCGGATGATGAGCATGCGCAACCTCATCGTCGCCGCGCTCGCGTGTCTCTACATCGCCACCGCGGCCACCGCGGCCGCCGCGGAGCGGGTGGAGGCGGCGCCAGACGCTCCGACCTTCCCGGTCGACCAGATCAACGAGGGTCTGCCGGCGCTCGACCCGGAGCCCCATCTCGCCACGCCCCAGGCGACGCTCGAGCACTTCATCCGCGCGGTCCGCGGCCACCACTTCCTCGATGCCGCGCACGCGCTCGATCTTCGCTTCGTCGACATCGGCCCGGGCGGCGTCGGGGCTGCCGACCTGGCCCGTAAGCTCGGCTACCTCCTGAATAGCAGCGAGCTGCCCGACTGGAGCAGCGTGCCGGACACGCCGGACGCGCGCGTGCACGCGAGCGAGCCGAACGAGTCGACGACCTTCGCGCGGCGTACCATCCATCTTGGCGACCTGCCGCTCGACGGGCACAAGATCCCGGTCAACCTGCAGCGCTTCAGGCTGCCCGACGACACCGCGGTCTGGCTGTTCTCGCCGTTCACGGTCGAGCACATCGACGCGCTGTACGCGGCCAATGGCCCGGGCGTTCTCGAGCGTCTGCTGCCGGCGGACGTGAGGCTCCAGGTCCTGGACGGGGTCGCGCTCTGGGAATGGGCGGTGCTCGCCCTGCTGCTCGTGTTCGCCTGGGCGCTGGCCCGGCTGGTCACCAAGGTGCTCCGCGTGCTGGTCGACCACATGAGCTGGCCGCGCCCGCGCTTCGTGGTCAGGGAGATCGCCCGGCCGTTCGCCCTCGCCTTCGGCGTCGGCGTCTTCTACGCGTCGAGCACCTACCTTCTGCCTCTCGCCGGTCCGCTCACCGCCGTCGTCGACACCCTCGCCCTGATGGTGCTGCTCGCCACAGGGACGTGGCTCGTGCTCCGGCTGGTCTCCGCGCTGCTCCGCGACCTCCGCGATGCCTACGTGACCCCGCTCGATCTGGAACGGCACGATGCGCGGCAGCTCAAGACCCAGGCGCGCGTCGCCGAGCGGGTCATCGTGGTGCTCGCCTTCGTGATCCTGGTGGCGCTCGCGCTGTCCTACCTCGAGGTGTTCGACAACCTCGGGCTCTCGCTACTGGCTTCCGCCGGCGCCCTCACCGTGCTGCTCTCGTTCGCCGCCCAGCCGCTGCTCGGCAACCTGGTCGCGGGCATCCAGATCGCGGCGACCAAGCCGGTCCAGATCGGCGACGTGGTCGAGTACGAGGGCCACTGGGCGCGGGTCGAGGACATCACCTTCACCTACACCGTGTTCCGGACCTGGACCGAGAAGCGGCTGATCGTCCCCCACCTCTACCTGCTCGACCGGCCGCTCCAGAACTGGTCGAAGCACGACGAGACCATCACCCGCGTGATCGCGCTCTACTGCGATCACCGGATCGACGTCGACGCGCTCAGGAAGCGCTACAAGGAGGTGCTCGAGGGCGACGAGCGCTGGACCGGGCAGAACCTGCTGGTCGAGGTCAACGACATCAGGGAGGACGCGGTCGAGGTCTGGTGCTGGGTCTCGGGCAAGGATTCGAGCTCGTCCTGGGCGCTGCACAACGACGTCCGCGAGCAGCTCCTCCGGTGGCTCCAGACCGAAGCCGGCGGCCGCTATCTGCCGCGTCAGCGGATGATCTTCCCGGAGGGTCTGCCGACCGAGATCGAGCACGAGGCGCCCGAAGCGCGCCCCGAGACGTCCGAGCACGACGACGCCAAGGGCCATCCCGAGGCCGCCTGAGAAGCATGCCGGCCGCCGCTTGACGCCTTCCCCGGCGCGACGCTTGATGATCGTGGTCTTCGGAGAACGGGATGGCGACCTATCTGCGTCCGCACCTGCTGAGCGACGCCGTCGAGGCGCTCGCGGCGGGGCCGCTCGTGGTGCTCGCCGGCGGCACGGACCATTACCCGGCGCGGGTCGGGCGGACGCTCGACGAGGCGATCCTGGACATCACCGGGCTCGACGCGCTCGACGGCATCGAGGAGCGCGCGGAGCACTGGCGGATCGGCGCCCTGACCCGCTGGGCGACGCTCCGCGACGCGCCGCTGCCGGGCTGGTTCGATGGCCTGCGTGAAGCCGCGCGCGAGGTGGGTGGCCGGCAGATCCAGGAGAGCGGCACGATCGGCGGCAACCTCTGCAACGCCTCGCCCGCCGCCGACGGGGTGCCCCCGCTGCTCGCCCTCGATGCCGCGGTCGAGCTTACCGGGCCGGCCGGCGTCGAGGTGCGCCCGCTCCCGGGGTTCATCCTCGGCAACCGGAGCACCGCGCGGCGCCCCGATCAGCTCCTGACGGCCGTCCTGGTGCCGAAGCCGACGCAGCAGCGGGCCCGCTCCTGCTTCCGGAAGCTCGGGGCGCGGCGCTACCTCGTGATCTCCATCGTCATGGCCGCGGCGGCGCTCGAGGTCGACGGGAACGGCGTCATCCGGGAGGCGAGGCTCGCGATCGGCGCCTGCTCGCCGGTCGCCCTTCGCCTGCCCGCGGCCGAGGCGGCGCTGCGGGGCCGCCCGGTCGCCTCCGATCCTGCCGCACGGATCGAGGCGGCCCATCTCGCGGCGCTGGCGCCGATCGACGACGTCCGCGCCGACGCCCGCTACCGGCGGGCGACCGCGCTGACGCTGCTCCGCCGCACCGTCGCCGAGCTCGCGGAGGTGGTGTGAACGAACTCGCCGCCGCGACGCTGGGGGAGCGACCCGCCCCGGCCGGGACCCGCTTCCGCGTCAATGGCCGCCCGGTCGAGGTCGCCGCGGCGCCGGCGCTCCGCCTCGTCGACGTGCTCCGCGACCGGCTCGGCCTCACCGGCACCAAGGTCGGCTGCAACGCCGGTGACTGCGGTGCCTGCACGGTGCTCCTCGACGGCCGTCAGGTCTGCGCCTGCCTGGTGCCGCTCGGGCAGGTCGCGGGGCGCGCGGTGACCACGGTCGAAGGGCTCGAGCGGGAGCCACGGACCCGCGACCTGCAGGCCGCCTTCCACCGCCACGGCGCGGCCCAGTGCGGGATCTGCACGCCGGGCATGCTGATCGCGGCCAGCGACCTGCTGGCGAGGGACGCTGCGCCCGAGCGGGCCGCGGTCCTCGGCGCGCTCGGCGGCGTGCTCTGCCGCTGCACCGGCTATCGGAAGATCGTCGACGCAGTGCTCGACGCGGTGCTCGACGCGGGCGGCAGCGCGGGCGCGCCCGCGGCTCCGACGGGACCGGCGGTTGGCGCGCGGGTCCCGAAGGTGGACGGTCGGGCCAAGCTCACCGGACGCGAGCGCTATGGCGCCGATGCCGTTCCGGCCGATGCGCTCTGGCTCCGGATCGTCCGCTCCCCCTACCCCGCCGCCCGCTTCGAGATCGGCGATCTCTCGCCGCTGCTCGGCCGGCATCCGGGCCTGGAGCGCGTCCTGACCGCCGCCGACGTGCCGGTCAACGCGTTCGCGATCTTTCCGCATCTCCGCGATCAGCCGGTGCTCGCGGATGGCGAGGTGCGCTTCCCGGGCGAGGCCGTGCTGGCGCTCCTCGGCCACCGCGGCGCGGTCGCCCGGGTGGCCGACGAGGAGCTGCCGATCCGCTATTTTCCTCTGCAGCCGGTGATCGGGATCGAGGCTGCGACGGCGCCGGACGCGCGGACCGTCCAGGCGGGGCGAGCCGACAACCTCCTGATCGCCGGACGGTGCTGCAGGGGCACGCTGGAGAGCCAAGAAGCCGCGGGCACCGTGCGCAGCGAGGTGCTGTTCGAGACCGCGTCCGTCGAGCACGCGTACATCGAGCCCGAGGCCGGCTGGGCCGAGATCGTCCACGGCCGGGTCGAGATCCACGCGACCACCCAGTGCCCGTACATGGACCGGGACGAGACCGCGCACGTCCTCGGCCTCGACCCGGAGCAGGTGCGGATCGTCCCGACCGCCTGCGGCGGCGGCTTCGGCGGCAAGCTCGATCTCTCGGTGCAGCCCCTGGTCGGGCTCGCGGCGCGGCTGACCGGACGCCCCGTGGCGCTGGTCTACGAGCGGCCCGAGAGCATGGCGAGCACCACGAAGCGGCACGCCTCCCGGCTCAGCGCCCGTGCCGGCGCCGACGCCGAAGGCCGGCTCCGCTTCTTCGCGCTCGACGGCGCGTTCGACACCGGCGCCTACGCGTCGTGGGGCCCGACCGTCGCCGGCCGGGTCCCGGTCCACGCTCCCGGGCCCTACCGGGTCCCGACGGTGCGCGCCGAAGCCCGGGCCTGGCTCACCAACGCGCCACCGGCCGGCGCCTTCCGCGGCTTCGGCGTGCCGCAGGCGGCGCTCGCGCACGAGACCCTGATGGACGATCTGGCGCTGACGCTCCGGCTCGACCGGCTCGAGTTCCGGCGGCGGAACGCGCTCCGGGTCGGCGACCTCACCCC
>DASUSF010000461.1:0-5450 GCA_036375275.1 Geminicoccaceae bacterium
GCCGCGTGGTCGAACGCGACCTGCTCCGGCGGCTGTGCGAGACGAGCGCCGAGGAGACGGCGCTCAGGCGCCGCCTCGGCGAGCGGCGCCTCGCGCTCCGCCGGCTCGAGCTGCTCGAGGAGCGGGAGCGCATCCGGGCCCACGGGGACGCCGCGCGACGGGAGCAGCGCGATCTCGATGACCTGGTCCTGATCCGTCGCGCGCACTCCGCCCGCTGAGCGGGCTCGGCGGCGGGCTCAGAACTCGGGCCCGAGGGTCACCTTCAGGCCGTCGAGATCCTCCCGGAACGGGATCTGGCAGGACAGGCGCGAGTTCTCCTTGACCTCGTAGGCCTCGTCGAGCATCCGGTCCTCCTCGTCGCTCGCCGGCGCGAGCTGCGCGAGCCACGCCTCGTCGACGTACACGTGGCAGGTCGCGCAGGCGCAGCAGCCGCCGCACGCCGCCTCGATCGGCAGGTCGTTCTCGCGGATGATCTCCATCACCGACCAGCCGGGCGTGCCTTCCAGCGTGTGCTCCCCGCCCTCGCGGTCGGTCACGTGAATCTTCGCCATCAGGCGACCCCCAACTTCTTCTGCAGGTCGGTGCTCGAGGTCGTGTAGCGGAACACCAGCTTCTGGTCCGGGTGGACGTAGGCGTGCGCCTTCTGGGCCATCAGGGCGGCCTCGTGAAACCCCGAGAGGATGAGCTTGAGCTTGCCCGGGTAGGTGATGATGTCGCCGATCGCGAAGATCCCGGGCGCGTTGGTCTCGAACGTCGCGACGTCGACCTCGATCAGGTTCCGGTTGAGGTTGAGGCCCCAGCCGGCGAGGGGGCCGAGTTCCATCTTGAGGCCGTAGAAGGCGAGGAGGGTGTCGCAGGCGACGTCCTGCTCGCCGGACGGGCTCTTGATCGTGACCCGCTCGAGGTCCGGCTCGGGCCCGTGCAGCCCCGTGATCTGGCCGATGTGCAGCTTGACCCGGCCTTCTGTCACCAGCGCGCGCATCCTGGCGACGGAATCGGGAGCCGCCCGGAAGTCGTCGCGCCGGTGCACCAGCGCGAGGCTGTCCGCGAGCGGCTCGAGATTGAGGGTCCAGTCCAGGGCGGAATCGCCGCCGCCGGCGATCAGGATCCTCTTGCCACGGAAGTCCGCCATCCGGCGCACGGCGTAGTGGACCGAGCGGCCCTCGCGCGCTTCGGCGCCCGGCAGCGGCAGCCGCCGCGGCACGAAGCTGCCCGCGCCGGCAGCGATGACGACGGTGGGCGCCTCGAGCACGGTGCCGGTGCTGGTCGTCAGCCGCCAGCCACCCCCCTCCAGCCGCTCCAGGCGCTCGGCCTCCTGGTTGAGATGAAAGCGTGGCTGGAACGGCCGGATCTGCTCCAGCAGCAGGTCGGTCAGCTGCTGGCCGGTGCAGCGCGGGACGGCGGGAATGTCGTAGATCGGCTTGTCGGGGTACAGCTCGGCGCACTGCCCGCCGATCTTGTCGAGGTTGTCGACCAGCTCGCACCGGATGTTGAGCAGCCCGGCCTCGAACACCGCGAACAGTCCGACCGGGCCTGCGCCGACGACCACCATGTCGGTCCGGATCGGCTCAGCCGTCATCCCCCCTCTCGAATCCTCGTCATGCCGTGCCCGCACCTGCACCCGGCGACGCCCGCCGCCCGGTCGACCAGCGCCCGTCACCTACACGCTTTCGCTGCGCCTGCAAACCCTGGCGCTGCGCCTCCGAAGCGGCACCCGGCCGAAGGGGCCGGGCTGCCCCGGCGCCGCTTGCCGGGCCAGGGGCCGGACCTATGCTGCCGGGAGGGGTGGCGCGCCGCTGCAGGAGGATGGCGATGGGTGCGAGCGAGGAGCGGGTTCTCATCGTCGGGGCGGGCGACGGGCTGAGCGCCTCGCTCGCGCGGCTGTTCGCGAACGAGGGGATGACGATCGCGCTGTGCGCGCGGCGGCCGGACAAGCTCGGGGCGCTGTGCCGGGAGACCGACGCGTCGGCGCATGCGTGCGACGCCGCGGACCCGGCGGCGGTCGAGCGTCTGTTCGCGACGCTCGATCCGGACGGCGGCCCCTCCATCGTGGTCTACAACCCGAGCTACCGCGTCCAGGGGCCGCTGATCGACCTCGATCCCGAGGAGGTCAGGAAGTCGCTCGAGGTCAGCGCGTTCGGCGCCTTCCTGGTCGCTCGTCAGGCGGCCCGGCGGATGCTCTCTGCCGGCCGCGGGACGATCCTCTTCACCGGCGCCTCCGCCGGCGTCAAGGGCTTCCCCCGCTCGGCGCCCTTCGCGATGGGGAAGTTCGCGCTCCGGGGCCTGGCCCAGTCGATGGCGCGGGAGCTGCAGCCGCAGAACATCCACGTCGCGCACTTCGTGATCGACGGCGCGATCCGCAACCCCGGGCGGCGCGAGCCCTCCGACCGGCCGGACAGCATGCTCGATCCGGACGCCATCGCCCGGACCTATCTCGACGTGCTGCGGCAGGACCGGAGCGCCTGGACGTCCGAGGTCGAGCTCCGCCCCTGGGTCGAGCCCTTCTGAGCGGATTCCGCCTGCGGGCTCCGATCGGGTGAATCCGCTCGGCTTCGACGACTTGGTCGTTTGCCCGGGCCGGCAGGTGGCTCCAGCTGCCTGGAAAGCGGGCTAGACGAAGAACACCAGGGTCACGAGCCCGAATAGCGGCAGCAGGCAGATCACCGACCAGATCATGTAGCCGAAGAAGCTCGGCATGCTGACCCCGCGCTCCTCGGCGATCGCCCGGACCATGAAGTTCGGGGCATTGCCGATGTAGGTGTTGGCGCCCATGAAGACGGCGCCCGCCGAGATGGCGAGCAGGGTCTGGTAGAGCGGGCCCATCAGGACCTCGGCGTCGCCGCCGGCGGTGTTGAAGAACACGAGGTAGGTGGGCGCGTTGTCGAGGAAGCTGGAGAGGAGGCCGGTCGCCCAGAAGTAGGCGACGTTGATCGGCTCGCCGTTTTCGCTCACCGCGTTGATGACGGGCGAGAGGGCGCCCTCCGTGCCGGCCCGGAGGATCGCGATCGCGGGCACGATCGTGATGAAGATCCCGGCGAACAGCTTCCCCACCTCGACGATCGGGAACCAGCTGAACTCGTTCGAGATCCTGGTCTCCATCGGGGTCACCGCCCAGGAGATGCCGGTGATCGCGAGCAGCAGCAGGTCGCGGACGAGGTTCTGAAGCTCGACCTCGACGTGGTAGATCTCGAAGCTGATGCCGGGCTTCCAGACCCCGCTGAGCAGCACTGCGGCCACCACGCCGGCCAGCAGGGGCAGGTTGATCATGCCTTCCATCCGGAAGCGCGGCTGGCTCGCGTCCGGCGGCGGGGGCGCCTTGTCCTCGCGGCGCATCATGAAGCTGTCGAGAGCGAAGAACCCGATCAGGAGACACACCGCGCACAGGAGCATCGGCAGGAACATCGCGGTGGTCGTCCAGAAGAAGTCGACGCCCTTGAGGAAGCCCAGGAAGAGCGGCGGGTCGCCGAGCGGGGTCAGCGAGCCGCCGATGTTGGCGACCAGAAAGATGAAAAAGACGACCACGTGGACGCGGTGGCGTCGCCAGGCGTTGGCCCGGAGCAGCGGGCGGATCAGGAGCATCGCCGCGCCGGTGGTGCCCATCCAACTGGCGAGCGCGGTGCCGACCGTGAGCAGGCCGGTGTTGAAAGCCGGGCCGCCCTGGTACGCGGTGCGCACGCGGAGGCCCCCGGTCACCGTGAACAGCGACAGCAGCAGGATGATGAACGGGAAGTACTCGAGCAACGCGACGTGCAAGGTCTCGAACAGCGCGAGCTGCCAGCCGAACAACAGCGCGAACGGGAGCATGAAGGCGAGCGCCCAGACCGCGCTGATCTTGCCGAAATGGTGATGCCAGAAGGTCGGGAAGAGCAGAGGACCGAGGGCGATCGAGAGCAGGATGCCGACGAACGGAATCACCCAGGCGATGCCGAGATCGGCGCCGTCGAGATGCGGTGCGCCGTGCTCGCCCTCGTCGCCGTGCGCCGCATCCGGATCCTCCGCCGCCGCGACCTCACCGGTCGCCGCGACCGCTTCCGTGGCGGAGAGGTCGTGGGAGCTCAACCAGAGCGCGCTCATGAACAGCAGGCCGGCCAGGATGCGCTTCAGACCTGCGTTCATGGGCTGCCCGCTCCCTTGCTCTTCGATCGGCGCCCGGAGGCCTCGGGGGCCGTTTGTGCGGGCGCATTATGGCAAAACCTTCGACGCCGGCAAACCCGGGCGGGCGGGGCGCGGGCGGTTCATGCTGCGCTGCCAGAATGTCGGGCGGGGCGTTGACGGCCACTGCGGCGTGGCCATATATTGCAGTGCAGCAAGACAGGCACGGCGACCGGGCCGCCGCGGGTGGCGGGTGGGGGTCGGTGCGGAGGGAATCAGAGATGGCAGCGAACAACGTGACTTCGATGCAGAAGGTCGAGAACGACGTCCGGAAGGGCTATGCCGACGCGGCCTCGTTCTACCGTGACAACCTGGACGCGATGGTTGCGTCCAGCCAGGCGATGATCCGCGGCATGCAGGCGGTCAACTCCGAGACGCTGGCGTTCTACCAGGCGCGGATGAAGGAGACCCTGGATGCCGGGCGGCGGCTGATCGCGTGCCAGAACCCGGAGGCGGCGTGGGAGACCCAGGTCGACTTCATGCGGTCCTCGATCGAGGCGTACTCGGACGAGTTCAAGAAGATGACCGACATGAGCGGCAAGCTCATGAACGAGTCGCTGTCCCCGCTGGCGAGCCGGACCGGCGCCATCGGAAAGGCGACGTCCGACGCGGTCGCGGCCTGAGACGAGCGCCCGACACTGGGCCGCATCCCGGGCCCCGGGTGCGGCCCGCCGCGCATCAGCGCGCGCCGGCGCGAGATCCCGCCGGACGCGCAGCGATGAGCCGGTTCAGCAGAAGGTGGAGACCGATGGCCCGAGGCACTGAGACCCGCGGCAACGGCACCAGGCGCCCGCCACGGCGCACTCCGACGACGCGCAGGGCCACCTCGGACCAGGCGACGTCTGGCGCGGCGCCCGATCGGCAGGCCGGCGCCGCGGCCGTCGAGGAGGCGGCGCAGGCGGACGAAGCGGCCGCACGCCGTCCGGACGAGGCCCTGCAGGAGGCGGCGAGCCCGACGCCCGTCGCGCCTGATCGGGCCGGCGTGGGCGGCGCGCGGCTCCGTAATGATGTGGCCGAGGCCATGGCCACGGCTGCGGCGGCGAGCGGTGCGGTGACCGCGGCCGCGTGGCGGCGCAGGCGGCGAGGGTGGGTGACCCGGTGCAGCGTGCGCAGGAGCAGGTCGCCGTCCTGATCCAGGAGCAGATCCAGGACTCCGTCGATACGGTCCGGCGGCTGATGACCTGCACCTCGCTGCCGGCGGCGGTCTCGGTCCAGGTCGAGGCGACCGGCCGGGCCGTGGCGCGACTGGTCGCCCACGGCCAGGCGATGGCCGCGGTGGGCCGCGAGATGGTCCGCGC
>DASUSF010000462.1:0-7820 GCA_036375275.1 Geminicoccaceae bacterium
CGGAGCGCCGCCGTCGGGCACGAACGACCCGCCAGTGCCCGCGCCCGCGCGGGCTTGCTGGGCTTCAGGCAGGCCGGATGCGGCGCGGGCGGCACCGGGACGGATCAGCCGGGCGACGATCTCGCTCGCCAGGTCGTCCCCCGAGAGGTTCGGCCGAGGGACGTTCACCTCCCAGCCCTGATGCTCGGCCCTGGTGCGGATCTGCTCGACCAGGCCGATCGAGGCGGCGAGCCCGCCATCTCCCTCGATCAGGGCGCTGCGCAGCCGGCCGCGCCGGCGACGCTGGCGCAGCCGCTCGGCGACGATCTCGTGGGACGGCGCGAGCGCCATCAGGAGGTCGGGGCGCGGGACCGCGCCGACCGCCCTGTCCAGCGCCTCGTCCGATCGAGCGCTGCTCCGGACGGCGAGGGAATACACCGCCTGGAGCGAGCCCTGATCGAGGATCAGGATCTGCCGCCGACGACGGGCGCGGGCGTACAGGCCGGAGAGGTGGATCAGGTACTGCCAGAGGCGCAGGTCCTGGTCCCGATCGGCCTGCGGCAGGATGTCGAGCAGCGCGCGGGTCTGGCTCAGCCGCTCGCGCGCCGAGGCCATGGCCACCGCCAGGCTCCACGACTTGCCGAGCAGGCTGCGCAGGCGCGTCCTGAGGCCGGAATCGGGGGTCGAATGCAGCCGCGCCGGGATCCCGGCGTCGCCGAGGCGTTCGGCGAGCACCGTCGCGAGCGTCGTCTTGCCGGCGCCCGGGACCCCGAAGAATTCGATGATCAGGCCCTGGTCGGCCCGGAGCGGCGCCGCCGCCGGTCGGGGCGCGACATGTTTCACAGCCGCTCCCAGATGGCGCGCTTGACCGCCAGCAGCACCTCCCCGACCGGCGCGGAGGCGTCGATCTCGACATAGTGGCAACGCTCGCCGTAGCGCATCCGGCGCACGGCCTCGCGCCGCCGGCGCAGCTCGTCGACCGTCTCCTCGGGGCGCCTCCCGGCCGCCACCTCGGGCGGCACGTCGAGCTTGATGACCAGGTCCGGGGTCATCCGGACGGCGCGCTCGTAGATCCGGTACTCGAAACGGGCGAGGGTCCGCCGCAACGGCGAGGGGCTGGTGAGCCACGCCCCGAGCAGGGGCGCGTCGTTGTAGCCGAGCACCTCGACCTGGGGGTAGCGGTCGCAGATCACGATCATGCCGCGCCGCCGGGCACGCAGGCTCCGGCGCAGCTTGGACCGCTTCTCCAGCGCGAGCGCGAGCGCCCAGACGGCGCGGGCCAGGGGCAGCCAGCCGCGCCCGGCCGCATCGCTTGAGGCAGCGGCGGGAGCGGCAGCGGCCTCCTTCTGACGCCTGCGGAGCCTTCGGAGCGGCCCCCAGTCCGCCACCACCTTCATCGGCCGGCGCAGGAGCGAGGAGGTTCCGGCGCCGCTGCCGAAGTAGACCGGGTAGACGTCGGCCTTCCAGCCGAGCCAGCGCACGATCTCGGCGGTCACGGTCGACTTCCCGGCGCCGTGCGTGCCGAGGAAGGCGATCGACAGCCCGCCGGCGTGCGGCGTCCGGCGGAACGGCCGCGGCTGATGCAGCAGGCGCCGGTCGAGGCGGGCGAGGAGGCCGACGGCCCGGGCCGAGAGCTGGACCGCCGCCGCCTCGGGCGCCGACTGCCGCCGGCACCAGGCGAGGGCGTCGCGCGCGCTCAGCCGGAACGCGAGCAGCGCCTGCGCCGAGGGCACGCGCGCGAGCAGAGCGGGCACCCGGGCCGCCGCACCGGGGCCGAGCTCGCGCTCCACGATCGCCCGCACCTCCTCCGGGCCGGTCCGGGCGCGCAGCCACTCGAGTTCCTGGCGGGTCCGGCCGCGGATGGCCGGACGCCCGAGGAGGCCCAGGACCAAGTCGCGGAGCGTGATCTTGAGGGCGGAACGGACCAGCAGAAGGAACAGCTCGTAGGCCGGCGAGCTCGTGAACACGCCGCTGTCCGGCGCCACGACCCGGGCTTCCAGCAGCGCGTCCGCGCACTGCAGCTCGTGCCCCTTGAGGTTGCGCGCCCCGACCACCAGCCGGTAGTGCAGGTGCAGATGGACCAGCGTGCCGGTGGCCGGGTCCAGCCCGAGATGGTCCTCCACCCCAGGGTAGCTCGTGAGGAAGGCGGACCTGAAGCGCCGGAAGCCGGCCCCTGCCACGGCGTCGGCGACCCGCCCGGCCTGCCGGCGATCGACCAGCACGTCGAGGTCGGCGCGTCCGGCGAGACCATCGTCGAGGAACGCGTTGCTCTTGAAATGGCAGTAGCGGACGCCCGCCTGGTCGAGCCGCTCGAACAGCTCGCGCACGACCTCGAGGGCGGGCGCGCTTCCCGGACGGACCTCCTCCAGCGTCAACATCGTCCGGCGGCTTTCCCGGAGTGGCGGCCCCTGTTGCCGGGCACCGCCGCGACGGTCAAAGGCGACCCGTCTGAGATCGCTGCTGCAGATTAGCACGCGCTTCCACGTCGTTGTAGAGGCGCGGGCTCCGGGTCGCAGTCACACGGCGGGCCGGTGTTCGACCCGCCGCGGACCGCGCATCCGAAGCGCGCCCGAGGCTCATGCCTCCAGCGCGAGGCGGCGCGCCACCACCAGCGTGCCCGAGGCGTAGCCCCGGAGCAGCAGGTCGGCGGGCGGCGCGAGGTCGATCTCGATCTCGGTGGTGCCGTCGGCCCAGTCGAGCGAGCCCTGCGGCCGATCCCGGACGGCGACGTCGAGCCGGTCGATGCCGGCCGTGGTGATGCGGAGCCGGACCACGCCCCCGGCCGCGCCCCCGACGCGCTCCGCCACCAGGCGCCGCCGCGGCTGACTGGCGAGCAGGGCCGCGGCGTGGTCGAGCAGGTCGACGTTGCCGTTCAGGAGGTCGTTCCGGGTCAGCGGGTGGTCGACGTCCGGGACCACGCCCAGGTCCTCGAGGGGCGTGCCCGAGAGCGGTCCCACCCGGAGGTTCCGACGCATCGCGACCCGCATCCGCACGCCCCGGGGCAACGCCCGGTAGGGGTTGGAAGGCGCGCCCTCCATCAGGAGGCTCAGGAGGTCGTGTCCCCAGACGTTGGCGCCGCCCGCACCGGTGTTCCGGTCCACGCCGAGCACCGGGCCGATGCCGTGGTCCTGGAAGCCGGCGGCGAAGATGTCGGTCGTGCTGTAGCAGCGCGCGTCGGTGATCAGCACCACCGGGCCGCAGTAGCGCTGGCCGATGGCGTTCGCGGCGTCGTCCGGCGTCAGCGGAAACGCCCGCGACCAGACCGCGCCGGTCTGCACCGACTGCGCGATCGACGGCGCCCAGGGCGAGAGGTCGAGGCCGGAGGCGGGTCCCCAGCGCTTCGCGATCTCGAGGTTGAGCGGGCTGTTGATGAACTGCAGGCGCTCCGGCTCGATGCGACGCGGGGTCATGAGCTGGAGCAGCATCTCGCCGGCCAGGATCACCCCGCCGCCGTTGCCGCGGACGTCGAGGATCAGGCCGTCGTCCGGCAGCACCTCGAGCAGACGCGCGACCTCGCCGACGAAGCCGTTGAGAAAGTCCTCGAACGGCTCGTCGGGAATGCGCGACGCGAAGGTCCAGATCCGGAGGTAGCCGAAGCGGCCGCTCGGGGTGTCGATGATCTCCGCGGTCATCTCGGGACGCCGGCTCTCGCTCGCCGGCGCGTCCTCGGCCGCCGGCTCGCCGGCCGCCATCCGCGCCTCGGCGACGACCGCGCCCGGCGCGTAGAGGATCTTCTTGGCCTGGCCCGCCGCCTCGGCGTCCACATCGATGCCTAGGCCGGATGCCATGTCCAACGCCAGCCGCGAGGCATCGAGCAGTTCCGCGACCTCGACCGCGTCGAGCACCAGCCAGTCGACCCGAAGCTCATGGGTCTGGCCGTCCCCGGTCTCGTAGGTGACGATCACCCAGTCCTCGTCCGGCGGCATGGAGGTGATCAGCGGCCGCACCGTGAGCCGCTCGATGCCGCGGGCGCGCCGGGCCTCGGGGTTGCTGCCGGCGAAGCGCTCGGCGTTGAGCTCGACCGCACGCTCGACCGGCACCCCGTTCCAGGCGACGATCCGCACCCCCTGAGCGAACGGCGGCCGGTCGAACCCGCCGACCACGTGGGTCACGAGGTAGCGGCGCTCGCCGTCCTCGACGTAGGTCTCGACCAGGAAGGGCAGGAACGCGGTCATCCGCTGGAACGGGTCGGGAAGGATGTAGTTGGTGTGCAGGTCGCGCACCGACGTGAAGATGTCGAGCATCTCCTGGTGGAAGCCCCAGGCCGGCTCCTGCGCGTCCTCGGGCGTCGCCTCGATCCGCTGGCGGAGCAGCTTGAGGCGCTGCACCGGGCGGACCGCGTGCATCGCCTCCTTCAGCGGGCGATGGACGTAGTTGAGCTCGAGCAGGACCAGCGCCTGGTCGATCAGAGCCAGCCGCTCCGCGACGCTGAGCGGCGCCTCCAGGGCGCGCACCTCGGCGAGCGGCCGGGCGCCGGCGAGCTGGCTGCGGACGCCGGGATGGGCGCCGCCGAGCACCGCCGCGGCGGCGCCGTGCAGCGGCACCAGCCCGGGCGGGGCGGCGGGCGTCCCGAGGCTGCGGACGGTGGGGGCGAGCGTGCGTCGACGTGCGGTCGCCATCGGTCCCTCCATGCGACGACATATCCTGAAGGCGATACGGGATTGTCGCTGATCAACCGTGGGCCGTGCGTGAGCTGGCTCACAGGTGCGCCGCTGCGCGCCGAGGACGTCCCGCCGCGGGCGTCCCCGGGCGGACGTGGCAGGATGACGAGCGCCGAGCCTCGAACGCTGGCATGCTCCGGGCGTTGTTCCGTCGTCCCACGCCCCCGAACCGAGGATCCGCCCGATGACCGTGCCGTCGACCCGCCGCTCGCTCCCCCTCCTCGTCCTGAGCGCGACCCTGCTCGGAATGGCTCCGGCGAGCGCGGAGGACGGGGTCCGGTTCCTCGACCCGCTGACCGACGAGCCGATCGAGTTCGAGTACCGCCCCGATCAGGAGATCACGCCTGCGGTCGAAAAGATGCACGCGACGGGCGAGAACGCCTACCTCGGCGAGGAGCAGGCGATCCTGGACGGCGAGGCCACCTACAAGAAGCTCTGCCAGGCCTGCCACATGCCCGACGGCTCGGGGCGGATCGGGCCGAGCCTGATCGACGACCAGCACAAGTACGAGCGCACCGGCAGCCAGAAGGGCATGTTCGAGATCGTCTACGTCGGCGGCGCCGGGGCCATGCAGGCGTTCGGCCGGCGGATCGACCAGGACGAGATCCTGAAGGTGCTGGCCTACGTCGAGACCCTGAAGCAGGCGCGCAAGGCCGGGTCGGGCGCGGGACGAGCCCGCGCCCGCGCCGTCAGCGGATCGCGACCGGATTGATGATCGCCTGGACCGCGCCCGTGTAGAGCGGCTGGCCGAGGGTGAACATGAACTCGTTGACGCCGTCCTCGACCAGCTGCCGGGTGTCGAGCGTCTCGAGGATGTAGATGCCGTTCCTGGCGAGCAGGACCTGGTGGCCCTCCCACACCCGGTCACCGGCGAAGGGCACCGCCTCGACGCCCCAGGTGTCCGCGCCGACCGCGACGGGCTTCAGGCTCGCGAGGTACTCCGCGGCCCCGGCGTCGATCCCGGGCTCGCCCCTGCCGTAGCGCTCGGGGTCCTCGTCCAGCATGCTGAGCCAGCCGGTGTGGAGCACGACCACGTCGCCCTCGCGCACCTCGACCTCCTGCTGCTCCATCGCCTGGCGGATGTCGTCGGCGGAGATGATCTCGCCCTCGTCCATCCGTTCGACGCCCTTGAAGGCGGCGATGTCGATCAGCACGCCGCGCGTCACGATCGGCGGGATCTTCTCGATCCCGAGCCTGGTGAGGCCCGTGGTCTGGGCGAAGTCCTCGGCCCGGTTGCCGTTGTAGTACACGTTGTCGATGCCGAGGTGGCCGAGGCCGTCGATCTGGGTCCCGATCCCGAGCCAGCCGGTGAACATGTCGTCGTTGTAGGTCATCTTGTTGGCGCCGAAGGTCGCCTGACCGGCCTGGTTCGGCTGCAGCACGGTGATCGCGAGGCTGCGCGGCGGGAAAGCGGGGGTGTCGCGTCCGACCTCGACCCCGAGCGCATAGGTCTTGCCCTCCGTGATCAGCTCGGCCGCCTCCAGCACCTTCTCGGGGCTCAGCAGGTTGGCGGCACCGATCTCGTCCCCGGCGCCGTACTCGGACGGATACCAGTCGGCCTCCTGCGCGCCGGCCGGCGACCCGCCGACCACGGCGGCGACGCCGACGAAGGCCAGGCTGCTCATCCACGTTCTCATGAAGCCTCTCCCGATCGATCTTGATTGTCCGAGGCGGCGACGCCCGCTCGGAGGTCGCAGCCGTCCGATCACACTGCGCGCGCGGGTCGGGCGCAAGCCTGGAGGGCGGCGTCAGCCTTCGGCGGCCGGGATGATGGTGTCGGCGAGCAGGCGGTGGAGCTGGCGGCTGTGGCTGGTCCGGCTGGACGGATGCTCGGAGGTCATGACCACGGTGAGCGCGAGGTCCGGGACCACGTAGATCATCTGGCCGCCGTAGCCCCAGGCGTAGAACACCGGGTGGCGCCCGGCGCGGGCGATGAACCAGCCGTAGCCATAGCCGTGGCCGGTGAAGCGCGAGCGGGTGTAGAGCGTCCAGGACCGCTCGATCCAGGCCGGCGGCAGGACCTTCCGCCCGGCGTAGGTCCCGCCCTGCCGGTAGGTCTCGCCGAAGCGGAGCATGGCGCGCGGCGACAGCGCCATGTTGTTGCCGCCGAGGTAGATCCCCTGCGGGTCCCGCGTCCAGGGGCGGATCTCGATGCCGAGCGGGGCGCCGAGCCAGGACCGGGCGAGCTCGAGGGTGCTCCGGCCGGAGGCCGCGGTCAGCGCGGCCGAGAGCAGGTGGTAGCTGCCGGTCGAGTAGAGCATCCGTCCGCCCGGCTCGTCGACGAACGGGCGGACGAGCGCGTCCCTGACCCAGTCGGCGCTGTTGACCCAGCTGCCGTAGTTCCGCCCGGAGGTGCGCTCGAGCCCGGCGCGCATGGTCAGCAGGTGACCGATCGTGATGTCGAGGATCCGCGGGTCGGCCTCGACCGGGACCCGGCCCTCCAGAAGCGGCACGACCTTCTGGTCGACCCCCTCGAGAACGCCCTGCTCGATCGCGATCCCGACCAGGGCCGAGAGCACCGACTTCGAGACCGACTTGACGTTGACCGGC
Source organism: Geminicoccaceae bacterium (assembly GCA_036375275.1). Classification (GTDB taxonomy): domain Bacteria; phylum Pseudomonadota; class Alphaproteobacteria; order Geminicoccales; family Geminicoccaceae; genus DASUSF01. The sequence continues at coordinate 7,191 of DASUSF010000462.1, forward strand.
TGGTCGAGGTCGGGCCCGCGCAGCCGCTCGGCGACCATCTCCGCGCCGCCGCACGCCACGATCAGGGCGCGGAGCGGCTCGAGAGTTCGCGCCGCCGCAAGGATCGTGGCACGCCCCTCCTCGCGCAGGGCGGCCGACGCCGGTCCGCCCGCCGCCAGGAGCGGCAGGGCGCTCGAAGCCTGCAGGAACCGGCGGCGGGTCGGATGGCGCTTGATCGACGACATTGAAAACCACGCTGAATCGACATCGATGGCACCAGCTGCGCCGGGCGGCCGGGGCGGTCCCGGCATGGGCCGCACCAGGCAGACCCGCCCTGGCAGGCCCGGCGGCAGACCGGGCCTATTGGCGCGTCCGCTTCACGACGGCATCGGGGCGCCTGGTGATGTCGGGCAGCAGCTCGGTGCCGAGCCCGGGCCCGCTCATCGGGTGGATGTGGCCGTCCCTAACCTCCGGCAGCTCGGTCACCAGCTCCTTGTACCAGCCGGTGTAGAATGCGCGCACGCTTTCCTGGATCAGGGCGTTCGGCGCGTTGAGCGAGAGGTGGCAGGAGGCGACGTAGACGATCGGTCCCGTGCAGTCGTGCGGCGCCACCGGCAGCTGGTGCGCCTCTGCCATGGTCGCGATCTTCTT
>DASUSF010000463.1:0-4902 GCA_036375275.1 Geminicoccaceae bacterium
CGGAGCAGGTTGATGGCGTTCCGCCCGAAGCGCTGCGAGATCAGCATCCGGCGATAGCTGCTGCCGAGCACGATCGCATCGGCGCCGATCTCTCCGGCATGGTCGAGCAGCGTCTGCCAGGCGCTCTCGCCCGGCGGCGGGTTGGCGACGTGCGGCTCGACCCCATGGCTGCGGGCGTAATCCGTCGCGTCGAAGAGCAGCAGTTGGGCATCCTCTCCGCTCTTCGGCGCGCCGATGCAGGCAAGGTGCGTCTCCTGCCCCTGCCAGAGCGGCGCCTGGAGAAACTGCTTCATCGCCTTGGCGGACTCGAGCGAGCCGTTGTAGGCGATCAGCACCTTGTTCACCGGCCGGGTGGTGCCGGGCACGGCGAGCAGCGGCCGCATGCCCCGGGCGATCAGGCGCAGCAGAGCATGCTCGGGCTCGGGGATCAGATCGTGGTCGAACCAGCCCTTGGCGCCGAGCACGCAGAGGTCGGCGTAGCGCCAAGCCCTGAGCAGGTGGTCGAACGGATCGCCCTCCTGGCGCAGGACCTCGACCGGCACACCTGCGCCTGAACACGCGGCGCGGACCTGCTCGACCGCCTGCTCCGCCGCCGCCAAGCCTCGGTGGACGCGATCGTGGCCGAGCCGTTCCGCATAGTAGCCTGCTCCGAGCGGGACCGGCCCGACGTTGAGCAGCCGTTCGCGGTCGACGACCGAGAGCACGGTGACGCTCGCTCCGTGGCGCGTCGCCAGATCCAGCGTCCAGGCGACCTTCGCTTCGGTATCCGGAGCCCCGGAGACGCCGACGAGGATACGCTTGATCATCGCTCCCTCCGACCGGGCCCGCCGACGACGGCTCGGCTGGACCGGACTGCTCGATCCGCGGCAGATTAGCTCGACAGTCGTCCTCGAAGCCACATCGGGTGCGGCGCCGCATTGACCTGGCGCAAGGCAAGCCCGCGACGGCACGCCTCGCCAGGGGACAGGTGCCCGGCGAGGCGCTTTGAGCGAGATCAACGCCGGGCCCCGGCCCGAGCATCAGGGTGAATCCATCGACGACCGGTGCCGCGCGATGCCGATCCCGCCTCTGGAACCAGAAGACCTTTACCGAGCCTGTGATCCGGCGACCTTTGACCTCGCTGCCACCAGCGAGTTTTCTGACGATGCCGGCGTCATGGGCCAGGGCCGGGCGCTCGATGCCCTGCACTTCGGGATCGGCATCCGCCACGACCGCTACCATCTCTTCGCGCTCGGCCCTCAAGGTGTCGCCATGCACGCCGTCCTCCGCGGCGAGCTCGAGAGCCTGGCCGCCAAGCAGAAAGCCCCGCCGGACTGGTGCTACGTGCACAACTTCGGCGAGCCGCACCGGCCGCGCAAGCTACGCCTGCCCGCGGGCCGTGGTGCCGAGCTGCGCCATGCGGTGGAAGAGCTCATCGTCGAGCTGCGCGCGGCGATCCCCGCTGCGTTCGAGAGCGACGACTTCCGCGACCGCCGCCAGGCCATCGAGGACGCCGCCAAGCAGCGCCAGGAAGATGCCTTCAGCGAGCTCCAGGAAGGGGCGCAGGTTCGCGGCGTGGCTCTCCTGCGCACGCCGGTCGGCCTGGCGCTGGCTCCCGTCCGCAACGGCGAGGTGGTGCCGCCGGACGAGTTCCGGAAGCTGCCGCCCGAAGAGCAGGAACGGATCAAGGCCGATCTCGAGGAGCTGCAGCACCAGCTCGAGACGATCCTCCAGGCCATGCCTCGCCTGGAGCGGCAGTTCCGCGCGGAGCTCAGACAGCTCGCCCGGGAGGTCACCACGGCGGCGGTCCGACACCTGCTCGACGATCTTCGCAGCACCTTCCGCGACCTTGCCGACGTCCTGAACCACGTCGAGGCAATGGAGCAAGACCTGATCGACAACGCCGAGCAGCTGGTCGGCGACACGCATCCCGAGGTTCGTCCCGGGCCCCAGGGCCCGCTCGAGGGCGATCGCTTCCGTCGCTACCGGGTCAATCTTCTGGTCGATCACGGTGCCAGCGAGGGCGCGCCGGTCGTCTACGAGGATCACCCGACATTCCAGAACCTGCTCGGGCGGGTCGAGCACGTCGCCCAGTTCGGCACCCTGATCACCGACTTCAACCTGATCAAGCCGGGGGCCCTGCATCGCGCGAACGGCGGCTACCTGCTGCTCGATGCCCGCCGCGTGCTGCTCCAGCCCTTCGCCTGGGAGGAGCTGAAACGGGTGCTCCGCGCCGGCGAGATCAGGATCGAGGAGCTGGCGCAGACGCTCGGCCTGGTCAGCACGGTCAGCCTCGAGCCGGAATCGATCCCGCTCGACATCAAGGTGGTCCTGATCGGCGAGCGGCGGCTCTACTACCTGCTGTGCGAGCTGGATCCCGACTTCGGCGAGCTGTTCAAGGTTCCTCTCGACTTCGCGGATGACGTCGACCGCACGAGCGAGACGACGGTGCGCTACGCCGGGTTCGTCGCGCGGCTCGCGCGCGAGCGCCAGCTCCGGCCGCTCGAGCGTGGGGCGATCGCCCGCATGGTCGAGGTGGCCTCGCGAATCGCGGAGGATGCGACCAAGCTGTCGGTGCACCGACGGACCATTGGTGACCTGCTGCTCGAAGCCGATCACCACGCCGGCCACGCCGGCCACGCGCAGATCACGGCGGCCGACATCGACGCGGCGAGGGACGCCAGGATCCATCGCGCCGACCGGGTCCGCGAGCGGGTGCTCGAGCAGATCCGGCGCGGGACCATCCTGATCGACACCAGCGGTGCGGCGGTCGGCCAGGTCAACGGGCTCGTGGTCAGCACGCTCGGCGACTTCACCTTCGGCCGTCCGATCCGGATCACGGCGCGCACCCGGCTCGGCCGCGGCGAGGTCGTCGACATCGAGCGCGAGGTCGAGTTCGGCGGCCCGATCCACGCCAAGGGCATCCTGATCCTGCAGGGGTTTCTCGGCCAGCGTTACGCCGCCGGGCACCCGCTCACCCTGCACGCCAGCCTGGTCTTCGAACAGTCCTACGGGCCGGTGGAGGGCGATAGCGCGTCGGTCGCCGAACTCGCGGCCTTGCTCTCGGCGCTCGCCGGCGTGCCGATCCGTCAGAACCTCGCGGTCACCGGCTCGGTCAACCAGCACGGCCGGGTGCAGGCGATCGGCGGAGTCAACGAGAAGGTCGAGGGCTTTCACGACGTCTGCCGGCAGGCCGGGGACTCGGGCGAGTACGGCGTGATCATCCCCCGGGCCAACGTCGAGCACCTGATGCTGCGCGACGATGTGGTCGAATCGGTCCGGAGCGGCCGCTTCAACGTGTTCGCTGCGTCGACCATCGACGAGGTGATGGAGGCCCTGACCGGTATGACTGCGGGTGAGCGCGACGCTGAGGGCGCCTTCCGGGAAGGCAGCGTCAACGGCCGGATCGAGGCACGGCTGTGCGAGATGGCGGAGACCGTCCGGCACTTCGGCAGCCGGGACGGAGGCGACGCTGGTGGCCGCTGAGACCACTGGATCCTTTGAGATCGGCCGGGTCCTGGCGGTGCTCCGGGCGTCGTCCGTCAGCCCCGACATCCTGGCGTGTGTGGTCGACGTCGCCGCGCGTCTGGATGCCGAGCTCGAAGCGCTCGTGCTCCTGGACCCGAATCTCTTGACCCTGGCAGAGCTGCCCTTCGCTCTCCAGATGGTCCCGCATCACCCCGGGCCACGGCCACTCCGCCGGAACGAGCTCGAGCTCGAGTTCAAGGCGATCATGGGCGGCGCCAGGCGCCGCCTGGAGACGCTCGCGGCCGCGCGCGGGGTCCGCTGGTCGCTGCGCACGCTGCACGCTCGGCCGGTCGAGGCCCTGGTGGCGGCGGCCGAGCAGGCCGATCTCCTGGTCATCGAGGCGGGCGCCCGGCTCGCCGGCCGCGCCATCCGCCCCCACATTGCGCTGCCGGCGCTGATCGCCGGGATCTCCCGCCCGGTCCTTCTGGTGCCGCCCGGGCGGCGCGCCGGCGGGCCGATCTACGTCGTGGCTGATCCCGGCGTCGACAGCGTCCGCGCGCTTCAGGCCGCACGGTGCCTCGCCCGGCAGTTCGCCACCCAGCTCACCGTTCTCAGACCGCCGCCCGAAGCGGAGCGGCACCGGCATCCGCCGCTCGATGCGCGGGCTGCGGCTGGACCAGGACCCCTTACCGGGGCCGCCGCGCTGAACCGTCTGCTCGCCGAGGTCGGCACCGGCATCCTGGTGATGCCGGCGCTGAGCCGGTGGCTCGAGGAGCCGGGTGCCTTTGATCGACTCGCCCGGGCCGCCGCGACCATCGTGTTGACCCGCTGATCGGAAAGAGGAGGAAGGGCGATGAGCGAGACCATTCTGGTGGCGATCGACGGTTCGGACCACGCCTGGAAGGCGCTGGATCTCGCGGCGGAGATCGCAAAGAATCGATCGGCGCGCCTCTTCATCGTGCACGTCGTGCCGTACGAGCCGATGCCGGAGTCCTTGCGGGCGTTTGCCCGGGCGGAGAACATGCCGGTCGAGGAGGAGGAGGCACGCTTCCACTACGCGAGGATCGTCGGCGACGAGCTGACCAGGGTCGCTGAAGACCGGGCTCGTAAGGCGGGTGCCGGAGAGGTGGTCGCGCGGGCGGCGGAGGGGCGGCCCGCCGACCAGATCCTGGCCCAGGCCGACGCCGAGGGCGCCAGCATGATCCTGATGGGCAGCCGTGGCCTCAGCGACGCCAAGGCGCTGCTGCTCGGCAGCGTCTCGCACAAGGTCGCCAACCGGGCGACCTGCACCTGCATCGCGGTCAAGTGATCGGGCAGGAGGACCGCGGGCCGATTTGATCCAGGTCAGTGCGCGCTTCTCGTAACGGCATGATGTGTGATCGGTCGGCGTGGGGAGCCGCAGGGAGGCGACGCGAGGGCGCCAGCCGGCAGCGCCCGAGCTACGAACCCTGCCGC
>DASUSF010000464.1:0-5866 GCA_036375275.1 Geminicoccaceae bacterium
CTCAAGCCTTTCCACGACTTCAGCTTCGGGCAGAACGCGGTCTGGGCCCTTCAGCTCTATTTTGCTTGGGGTGTTGCAGCTTTGCGACAAAGCGGCTGTTGTGCCGGTTCGATCGCTTCTAGATCCTTGACCCTTTTAGCCAAGTTTGCGAGGTTTGCAACCGGAAGGTCATGACCAGCGGGGTCCGGAGGCCCGCGCGGTTGGGCTGCCGCTTTGTCGAGCCGATTCTTTGCATAACAGGCGCGCCGGCGCAAAGGAGAAGAACGGGGCCTTGGCATGCGGACGTTCGCGCTCTATTCGATCATCTTCGCCGGTTCCAGCCTGATCGTCGTCAACCCGGTGGTGATCCACCTGGTGACGGGGCTGCGCAGCCTCGCCGCGTACACCGCGCTGGTCGACCTCTGGCTGCTGCTGATCATCGTCGCGGGCGGCCTCTACCTCCGTCGCCCCGGGCGCCTGTTCGGCGTCGCGCTGATCGGCGCGGTCGCGACCCTGCTCCCGGCGCTGTTCGCCGGCGAAGTGCTGCTGGTCCTGTTGCGGCACGGCTACGGCGACCGGATCGTCGGCGAGATGCCGGACATCTTCGAGCCCGACCCCCAGCTGATCTACACCCTGGTCCCCGGCGCCGAGGGGCGGCACACCTCGCTCGGCAACTTCGACGTCGCCTATCGGATCGACGACCAGGGCCGGAAGGCGATCCCCGCGAGCGGCAAGGCGGAGCGAAGCCTGCACGTGTTCGGCGACTCCTTCACCTTCGGCTACGGCGTGGGCAACGAGGACACCTGGCTCAATCTGGTCGATCAGCGGCTCGGGCCGGAGATCGACGTCCTCAACTATGGCGTGATCGGCTACAGCCTCGAGCAGATGCTGCTTGCCCTCGAGCGCTACCGGGACCAGATCGAGCCGGGTGACGTGGTGCTCTTCGCGCCGATCTCGGACGATCTCGAGCGCAGCCTGCCGGGGCGCTCCTACGTCTGCGGCGGGATGATCCGGAGTGAGGCCAACGAGACCTTCCCCGTGCTCGAGGCTGACGGAACGTGGCGCATGGCGCGGCTCGAGGAGGAGTGCAGCTTCCTGTTCGACACCGTGCTCGCCAACTCGCCGCTGCCGGTCGGCTTCGGGGCGCTCTGGCGCAGCTGGCGCGCGCGCCGCGGCCACGAGGCCATGATCGACAACGCGGACCGGATCTTCGCTGCCGCCGAGGAGGTCGCGGAGCGGGCAGGGGCGAGCTTCCACGTCGTGTTCCCGGCCAGCCCGGACGAGTGCGCGAACGGGCGGCTGGCCTTCGACCTCGCCGACCTCGAGACGCCGCTCCGGTCCTTCCTCGAGGCCTGCCCGGCGAGCCGGGAGGAGGCGCTGGCGCTTCGCTTCCCGTTCGACGGTCACTGGAATCCGGCCGGGCACGCGTGGGCCGCGGCGACCCTGATCGAGGTGCTGAGAGAGCTGCCCCACGGCCGCTCCGGCGATCTTCTGGCGAGCGACGGCTGAGCGGGCGGGGACGGGGGAGACCGGCATGACGCGGCTGCATGAGGATCTGGCACGCGAGCACGAGGTCAAGGGCGGAAGCGACCGGGCCTTCGGGCTGACGGTCGGCGGCATCCTCCTCCTGATCGCCGGCTGGTGGGCCTGGGCCGACGGGCTCGGCCCGCTCGAGGGCGTTCTCGCCGGGATCGGCACGGCCCTGGTCCTGCTCGGGGCGATCGCCCCCCGGCTGCTCGCGCCTCTCAACCGCGGCTGGATCCGGCTCGGGCTCCTGCTCGGGAAGGTGGTGAGCCCGATCGCGCTCGGCGTCATCTACGTGACCACCATCGTCCCGATCGGCCTGATCAGGCAGGCCTGCGGCAAGGACGCGCTCCGGCTCAGGCGCGAGCCGGGGCTCTCGACCTACTGGATCGCGAAGGATCCGCCCGGGCCAGCGCCCGAGACCATGACCAGGCAGTTCTGAGGGGGACACCGATGTCGATGATCGCCGAGCTCTGGCAGTTCATGCGGGTGCGCAAGAAGTTCTGGCTGCTGCCAGTGATGATCATGATGCTCCTGTTCGGCGGCCTCGTCGTCCTGGCGCAGGGGAGCGCGATCGCGCCCTTCATCTACACCGTGTTCTGAGACCGCGCCGATGCGGATCCTCGGCCTGTCGGCCTTCTACCACGACAGCGCGGCGGCGCTGATCGAGGACGGCGAGATCATCGCGGCGGCGCAGGAGGAGCGCTTCAGCCGGAAGAAGCACGACGCCGGCTTCCCCGAGCGCGCCCTCGCCTACTGCCTCGCCGAAGCCGGCATCCGGCTCGACCAGGTCGACCACGTGGCGTTCTACGACAAGCCGTTCCTGAAGTTCGAGCGGCTGCTGGAGACCTACCTCGCCTTCGCGCCGCGCGGCTTCACCTCGTTCCGGATGGCGCTCCCGGTCTGGCTGCGCGAGAAGCTGTTCCAGAAGGACCTGCTGAGCGGCAGGCTGAAGGCGCTGGACGGCGACATCGACTGGAGCGGCCGCCTCCTGTTCACCGAGCACCACCAGAGCCACGCCGCGAGCGCGTTCTACCCCTCGCCGTTCGAGGAGGCGGCGGTGCTGACGATCGACGGCGTCGGCGAGTGGGCCACCAGCAGCGCCGGCGTCGGGCGGGGCCACCGGCTCGAGCTGATGAAGGAAATGCACTTTCCCCATTCGCTCGGCCTGCTCTACTCGGCCTTCACCTACTACACCGGATTCAAGGTTAATTCGGGCGAGTACAAGGTGATGGGCCTCGCCCCCTACGGCGAGCCGAAGTACGCCCAGACCATCCTCGACCATCTGCTCGATCTCAAGCCGGACGGGAGCTTCCGGCTGGACCAGCGCTATTTCGACTACTGCACCGGCCTGACCATGACCAACGCGCGGTTCGACGAGCTGTTCGGCGGGCCGCCGCGCCGGCCGGAGGAGCCGGTGCGTCAGCGCGACATGGACCTCGCGGCATCGGTCCAGGCGGTGACCGAGGAGGTGATGCTGCGGCTCGCCCGCGCGCTGGCTGCGGAGACCGGGCAGAAGAACCTCTGCCTCGCCGGCGGGGTGGCGCTCAACTGCGTCGCCAACGGCAAGATCCTGCGGGACGGCGCGTTCGAGCGGATCTGGATCCAGCCCGCGGCCGGCGACGCCGGCGGCGCGCTCGGGGCGGCGCTCGCCGCCTATCACTGGTTCAAGGACCAGCCGCGGCACCTGAACGGGCGGATGGACGCCATGCAGGGCGCCTACCTCGGTCCGAGCTTCGGCCAGGACGAGATCGAGCGCCGCCTCGACCGCGTCGGCGCGCACTTCGAGACGGTTGGCGACGATGCCCTGTTCGAGGAGACCGCGAGCGCCATCGAGGACGGGCAGGCGGTGGGCTGGTTCCAGGGCCGGATGGAGTTCGGGCCGCGGGCGCTCGGCGCGCGCTCGATCCTCGGCGACGCCCGCTCCCCGACCATGCAGCGGCTCCTGAACCTCAAGGTCAAGTACCGCGAGTCGTTCCGCCCTTTCGCGCCGTCGGTGCTGCGCGAGGAGGTGGCGGACTGGTTCGAGCTCGACCAGGACAGCCCTTACATGCTGCTGGTCGCGGGGGTCGCCGACGAGCGCCGGCGGCGGATGAACCAGGAGGAGGAGGGGCTGTTCGGGATCGACAAGCTGAACGTGCCGCGCTCCGAGATTCCGGCCGCGACCCACGTCGACTACTCGGCCCGGATCCAGACCGTGCACGAGGAGACCAACCCGCGCTACCACCGCCTGATCCGGACGTTCCAGGAGCGCACCGGCTGCCCGGTCCTGGTCAACACCAGCTTCAACGTCCGCGGCGAGCCGATCGTCTGCACGCCGGAGGACGCGTTCCGCTGCTTCATGGGCACCGAGGTCGAGATGCTGGCGCTCGGCAACTGCGTCCTCCGCAAGGAGCACCAGGACCCGGCCCTCAAGCAGGACTACAAGGAGGCGTTCGAGCTGGACTGAGCCTCAGCCTGCCGGGCGGCGTGCGAGAAGGGCGGCGAACGCGGCGCCGGTGAGCGCGAGCAGGAGGCCGGCGGCGAGGAACACCGGCGGGAAGCCGATCCGGTCGACCAGCAGCCCGGCGAGTGCCACGCCGAACGCCTGGCCGAGAAAGAGGGCGTTGGCGAAGGTCGACACCGCAAGGCCGCGGGCCTCCGGCGCCATCTGGGTGGCGTTGGTCTGCAGCGTGTTGTGCAGCATGTGCAGGCCGAGCCCGAGGGCCGCGACCGCGACCGGCATCGCCGGCAGCGGGCCGAGGGCGGTGAGCGTGAACGCCGCCGCGACCAGGAGCCCGCCGATCAGGGACAGGCCGCGTTCGCCGAGCGTCGCGACCAGGCGGTGGACGGTCAGGGCATAGGCGAGGCCGCCGAGGCCGAGTGCCGCCAGGATCAGGCCGATGCTCGCGTAGTCGAGGTCGAAGGCGGCGCGGAGGTGGGCCCCGACGAAGGTGAAGCCGCCGTAGAACAGGAAGCCTTCGACGAACACCGTGATCAGCACGACCCGGACCCAGAACCGCCGGAACAGCCCCGTGTAGCCGCGCACGATGCTCTGGACGCTGATCCGGGCGCTCAGGATCGGCGGCGGCAGCCGCCCGGACCGCAGCTCCCGGAGCAGCAGCAGCGCGACCGTGAGGAACACGCCCGCGAGGATGAAGAACGGCGCGCGCCAGCCGAGCAGCTCGCCGAACACGCCGCCGAACACCTGGCCCGCCACGATGCCGAGGATGGTCCCGGTGAGGAAGCGGGCGAGGACCGTCTGGCGGCCGGCGTAGTCGACGTGGTCGCCGATCCAGGCCATCGACAGGGGCACGATCGCTGCGGCCGAGGCGCCGGAGGCGAGACGGGCCAGCGCCAGCAGCTCGAGAGACGGGGCGAAGCCCGCGGACGCCACGGTGGCCGCGGAGACCAGGGTCATGATCGCGACCAGGCGGACCTTGCCGAAGCGGTCGCCGAGGGGGCCGTAGACGAGCTGGAGGGTGCCGTAGGCGAAGGCGAAGGCGGTCGCGATGACCGCGGCCTCGCCGACGGTGGTGTGGAACTCGCGCGCGACCTGCGGCACCAGAGGGTCCGCGACCCGCATGGTCGCGACCGAGGCGAACGCCGCGGAGGCGAGCAGCGCGATCGGCCGGACCAGCGAGGGCGCGGTCATGGCTGCTCGATCCGGTTCATCCGACGGCGCAGGTCCTTTTTCAAGCCGAAGCGCGGAGCGTGCGCCGCCCCTCGCTCATCGACCCGCGATTTCGTAGAGCGATTTTCGATGCGACGGAACCGCCTTGACCACGACGTCCTTGCTCCTCAGATCCGAATCACGCTCTTCCCAGCGCTCAGACCCTCTTCCCGACCCATGCCCTCCGCCGCCGGGAGCTCACGACTCTCCGGCGGCTGCCCATCTTGGCTCCGCTGGACCGCCCAGTCATAAGACAAGCAGCTTGATCCGGACGGGCTCACCAAACGGCGGGTCCCGCCTCAACGGCTGCTGCCCGACGGAGTGCTGCACGCCCGTGGGTCCGCCTCGACGGACGCGGGAGGGGGCGTAACCAGACATCAATCCTCGACCCCCACCATCAGCCACCTGGTCCATGCGATCCTGGGAATCCCTGGCGTCGAATCCCCGGGCCGCGGCGGCGAGGTCCCATGGTCGCATGGACCATCCAGCGGCGAGCATGGAGGCTCACGATTGGCTTTTGGTCAACGCGCCGCACGATTCGCGGCCCGGCCGCGGTGGTCGATGCGCCGCACGATCTGCCGCATGCCCGTTTACGCCCCGGGCCACCGGTCGAAGCCGGGAGCCCGGGCAAGGTCGGAGAACCAGCCCCTGGAAGCGGAGGCTCCGCCCGCCACCAAGCACAACTCCGACCGGCCGAAGGACCCGCACCGG